>CBDUPD010000060.1:0-9583 GCA_965368985.1 uncultured Spongiibacteraceae bacterium
TCATCCTTCTTTACCTTCAGCTTTTTTAGCTCTTCTTCCAGCAAACCAATTTTCAAGCTATCTTCGGTTTGTTTCTTTTTAGCCTCATCCAGTTCCTTCTTCAAGCCTTTCAAACGTGCTTTATGGCTCTTGATCTCGTTATCAAGGCTAATAATCTCGTTTTTAACTTCTTCAGTATCTTTATCAGGGGAGAACTTTAAACGCTTGGCGTTTAATTCCAGCTTACGCAGATTCAAGCGAATCATTGACCTTGTGCTTTCTTCTTTGCGTAAAGCTTTTTTGGATTCATCCAGGTTAGCAATCAATACTTCTCTTTCCTGGGTTTTGGATGCAATCATTGCATGTAGCTCCCCAACCGTTGGGGAGGAGTCTTCTGCAATCGCGCCAAAGAGAGGTAAAACCGCAAGACATAAGGTAATAAGAGCTCTGCAAAGGTAGTTCATTTCATATTCCTACTACTAAACTTCAATCAAGATTTATTATAAGTATCGCTTGGAGTCAGCCGGTATACCTAACTGTAGCAAGGAATTACAATTTTTTCTTTTTAATACCTGACTTTTTTTTGCTGCCTAAACGATCACGCTTTTTATTTTGTCGTTGTTCGGTAAATTTATTTTTTCTGCCATCAAAAGGATTTTCACCACTACGAAACTCCATTCGAATGGGTGTTCCCCATAAACCGAGTTGGGTTCGATAGGTTTTTTCAAGATAACGCTTGTAATGATCAGGTAAACGTTCCGTTTGATTACCATGAATCACAATAATTGGTGGATTTGAGCCGCCGGCATGCGCGTAACGTAATTTAATACGGCGCCCACTGATCATTGGTGGCTGATGCTGCTCAACAGCAACTTCCAGTATTTCTGTTAAGCGTTTGGTTTGTAATTTTACTGTTGCTGAATGATAAGCTTTTTCGACAGATTCATATAATTTACCCACTCCTGAACCATGCAGAGCTGAAATAAAATGAATCTCAGCATAATCAATAAAATTCAGGCGGCGATCGAGCTCACTCTTCACCCGATTGCGTTGGTCGGTATCAATACCATCCCACTTATTAACGGCAATAACCAAACCACGACCAGCATCCATACAGAGACCTAATAAATGGAGATCCTGATCTACCAGATCTTCATGTGCGTCAACCATCAAGATAACAACATTGGCATCTTCAATAGCCTGTAAGGTTTTTACAATTGAGAACTTTTCAATAAGCTGGTTAACACTTCTCTTACGTCTTACTCCTGCCGTATCAATCAGGGTGTAAGGCTGACCATGACGCTCATAGTTAATATATATACTATCGCGAGTAGTACCTGGCATATCATAAACAACCACCCGCTCTTCACCGAGCATGCGATTTACCAGTGTAGATTTCCCTACATTCGGCCTGCCGATAACGCCTATTTTGATTCCTTTATCTACAGGCTCTGGTTCAACTTCTGGCAACAACCCGACAACATGCTCCAATAGAGAGGTAACACCTCGACCGTGAGTGGCTGTAATGGGGAATATTTTCTCGGCACCTACACGATAGAAATCTGCCAATGCCACATCGATATCTATCCCATCTATTTTATTAACGATCAGATGGAAAGGTTTGGAGCGATTGCGCATAGCCTTGATAATCCATTCATCATCAGGCATTAAGCCAGCTCTGGCATCGACAATAAACAGAACTACGTCTGCTTCTTCGATTGCCAACATAGATTGACTGGCCATGGCCCTGTCAATACCGGACTCTTCATCGCCCGTTATACCGCCAGTATCGATAAGCATAAAACGCTTATCATCAAAATATGCCTCACCATATTTTCTATCGCGGGTTAACCCAGAAAAATTGGCCACAATGGCATCACGTGAATGCGTAATACGATTAAAGAGTGTAGACTTTCCTACATTTGGTCGACCAACAAGGGCCACAACTGGCAGCATTTCGCAAATTCACTTTAGATATTTTATATCTATACTATTAATTCAATGTCAAAAATGATCTTTGTGATCAATATGGATTACTTGATTTCCTTACCAAGTTCATAAGCTCTAAGTTTTCCATTATTAGCGATAGCATAAAAACGAGTTCCATCAGCCAATATATTGGTTTTTATTCCACTCCAGCTCACTCGTTTACGAGCAACAAGATGCCCATCAATCTGCGAGAGAAGATGTAAGTACCCCTTATAATCAGCAATTGCAAGATAACTACTAACCGTCGATGGAGCGGTAATCTTTCTTCTTAACAGGTTTTCATTTACCCATTTTATTTCACCGCTTTGTTGATCATAAGCAGTCACTGAAGCGTTCTCACTGGAAACATAGACGTTCCCAAAACCTATCGTTACATCACGATAGCTGGATTCTTCTTCTGCCCATAACAGGCGACCTGTCTTTAATTCGTAAGCAACAATTTGCCCCTGATAACTAACAGCATACAACTTGTCCTGAAAAAACACAGGCGTTCCGTCAACATCAACCATTCTCTCAATTTCAGTCTCACCTTTTGCTGTTGCTACTTTGGGATCCCAACGTAACTGTCCCGTTTCAAGATCAAGAACGGCCAACTTTCCGTTAGCCAGCCCCACAGCAATAAATTCTGCAAAAAATATTGCCCGGCTATTACCTCTCAACGTCAATGCTGGCATATTACTGTCGTATTGCCAACGTTGCTCACCGGTTGCAGCATCCAGATTGTATACTTCACCACTTACCGTTTGAACAACCAGATGATTGGAAGCAATCGTAGGCGGACTAACAATTTCACTACCAAGACTTGCTGTCCAGGACTGTTCACCCGTATTTTTCTTTAAGGCAATAATTGTTCCATCAACAGCACCAATATAAACATGGCGGCTATCTACAGCGACACCTGTAGTCAAGTCTGTATCTATAGAAGTCTTCCAGGATTTCCTTCCTTTCAATTTATCAAGCTTATAAACCTTTCCATCTTGCGAGGCTGCATAAATTGCCTTGGCATCAACAGCAAGTGAAAATTGGTGGTAATATTCACCCAGACCGTCACCAATTTTTTTAGACCAGAGCTTTTCGATTTTTATTTCTGCATCAAACGATTCAAGATCAAGCGGTTCAAGATCCTTTTTCTTGTTCGACCCACACGCCGCCACCATGACAATAAGAAAGCCAAGCAGAACAGCTCTAACAATATAGCTGATATTCATTTTTTCCCTTTTGGTAACGATAACAATAGAGACACTCTCTACTCGGATGCTTCTTCAGGTGTTTCTTCTTTCAGCGTATCTTCTACCGCTTGCCCTGCAGCAACATCCACTTGGGAAACAGGGAACAGTTTTGACTTATCCGATGCTTCAAGACTTTCAACTTTCATCTCAAGAATACGATTTGGATATGCACCAGCCTCTTTCTGTAAGGCCTGGGATTTCTTATAGGCAACCAGCGCCTCATTAACCTGCCCCTTATCCAGCAACATATCGCCTTTGGCTTCTTCATATTCAGCAGCAAAAGGGCCCGCATCCTTCTGTAACAGAGACAAACCTTGATCAACATTACCACGAGCAAACTCAACACGTGCAAGACGCAAATTAGCCAGCGCGACCAATTCAGAATTAACCGCTGCATCTATCACCCACTGCAAACTTTGAACCGCCTTATCAAACTCGGCATTTTCAACATCCAATTTTGCTTTATGTAACGAAGCATAGCTGGCATAAATGGTTTTGGGATATTCACTTAACAATTTGGCAAATGCTGCATCAAACCTGGCACGATCTTCATCCGTTATATTAACCCCGGCGCCAAAAGATTCAGTAAGCTCGTTATAATACATACTCACTGTATCCAGTGAAGCTTGCTGCTTTTTCTCCCAGGTCTGATACCCAAAAAATAAAGCTATACATGCCACTATGGCCAGAACTATCTTGCTGCCATAATCAGCCATATATTTCTTTATCGCTTCAATTTGCTCTTCTTCAGTGCGATAGACGTCCACTTTACTCTCCTCGGTGTACCAATCTTTTTATTTGATGATCAGTTGTTTAATTTTCTCGGATAAACTATCAAACGGAACAGACTCCTGCTCGCTACCATAGTCTTGTCTCAAGGGTTTGAGATTAACTACCCTTTCTGACATTTCATTACTTCCAACAATCAGTGCAAATGCTGCACCGCTTTTGTCTGCCTTTTTCAGTTGGCTTTTGAAACTACCGCCACCGGTATGCGTTATCATATTCAGTTGTGGTATTTCTGTGCGCAGACTCTCTGAAACACGCATCACATCAGCGTATTCACCCTCATCAACAGCAACTACAAAATAGATATCAATTCTCTGATGATCAGATGGTGCCTGTTTTGTCGCGGCAAGTAATAAACATAAACGCTCCAGACCAATAGCAAAACCTACCGCAGGTGTCTGCTTACCCCCAAGCTGCTCAACAAGACTATCATAGCGACCACCAGCACAGACTGTACCCTGAGCACCCAAGGCATTCGTTACCCATTCAAATACGGTTTTATTATAATAGTCCAGGCCTCTCACTAACCGCTTATTCACCGTATAGGGCACACCTGCACTATCTAACAGACTGCAGAGCCGTTCAAAATCTTCCCTTGACTCATCGTCAATATAATCATGAAGACACGGAGCACCTTTTAATACTGATTGTGTATCAGATGATTTTGAATCAAGAATTCTCAAAGGGTTAACATCCAGTCGTCTGACACTATCATCATCAAGCTTATCTTTATATTCTGAAAGATAATCAACCAAAGCAGCTTTATATTGATTACGTGCTTCCAGAGAACCAATAGTATTAAGCTCCAGATCAACATGCCCGATCAATCCAAACTGCTGCCACAGACGATAAAGCATTACGATCAACTCTGCATCCATATCAATAGAGCCAATACCAAACGTTTCTACTCCCAGCTGATGAAACTGGCGTTGGCGACCCTTTTGGGGTTTTTCATATCGAAACATCGGGCCTTGGTACCACAAACGCTGCTGCGCCTGATTATCCAACAAACCATTTTGCAAACAGGCACGCACACACCCTGCCGTACCTTCAGGCCTTAGCGTCAACAGATCATCGTGCTTATCAGGAAATGTATACATCTCCTTTTCAACAATGTCAGTCACCTCACCGATTGAGCGTTTAAAAAGGTCAGTATACTCAACGATCGGCAATCGAATTTCACGATAACCATAAGATGCCAACAGATCAGCTATGGTTCTTTCAACAAACTGCCATACACCCGTTTGTTCTGGCAACAAGTCAGGCATACCTTTAATATTTTTTATGGATTTCGACATAAACTATTTATTTCACTTAAACCGCTGAGGATTTCACAATCAGTTTTTCATCTTCTGCTTGTTTGGCAGCAATTTTTTCTCTAACTAGCGCCTCAAGGCGATCTACAAGCTCTTCATTTTGTAATTTATGATCTGGCTCGCCATCAACATAAACCAGGTTACTCGGTGACGCACCTGTTAAACCCATATCAGCAACTTTTGCCTCACCCGGGCCATTAACAATACAACCGATAATCGCCACATCCATCGATTCCCTGACATCTTCCAGACGGGATTCGAGTTCATTAACGGTCTTGATAACATCAAAGTTTTGGCGCGAACAACTCGGACAGGCAATAAAGTTGATGCCTCTACTGCGAAGTTTCAGGGATTTTAATATATCAAAACCTACCTTCACTTCTTCAACTGGATCAGCCGCCAACGAGACACGCAAGGTATCACCAATGCCATCCATTAATAGCATACCCAAACCTACCGAAGACTTCACCGTACCTGAACGTAAACCGCCGGCCTCAGTAATACCAAGGTGCAGTGGCTGTTCAATTTTTCCGGCCAATTGTCGATAAGCCTCTACAGCCATAAAAACGTCTGAGGCTTTTACACTGACTTTAAAATCAGGAAAATTATATCTATCCAGAATTTCAACATGACGCAGCGCAGATTCTACCAACGCTTCAGGTGTCGGCTCACCATACTTTCTTTGTAAATCTTTCTCGAGAGAACCGGCATTTACACCAATCCGTATAGGTATCCCATTATCTCTTGCTGCATCAATAACCGCTTTGATCCGCTCTTCTTTACCGATATTGCCAGGGTTTATGCGCAAACAATCAACACCCAGCTCAGCGACCCGCAGGGCAATTTTATGATCAAAATGAATATCGGCTACCAGAGGGACCTGAACCAGCTGTTTTATCTTACCAAATGCTTCAGCTGCATCCATTGAAGGCACAGACACACGCACAATGTCTGCTCCTGCATTTTCCAGAGCCTGTATCTGGGAAACAGTAGCTTCAACATCGCATGTTTCAGTATTTGTCATACTTTGTACGCTGATAGGTGCATCACCACCCACAGGTACATTGCCAACCATTATCTGACGCGACTTGCGTCGGATAATCGGCGATTCTAGTTTCATTGTTTAAGAGTTTCCAAGTACCAGCTTAGCTATATTTTCCCGGTCTGTAGCAATTTCTACAGGCTGGCCATTATAACTGAGCTCAACACCCGGCGCATATCCTAAAGTGATATGAAATGGAGGTTTTCCACTCAACTCAAGACGTTCTTGAGCTTTTTGCAGATTAGCGAAGATAATTTGATCATCACCATCTTTGATTTCTACCCAGCAATCGGCAGAAAATTGAAAACTGAGCGAAGATGAATCGATAGGTGAAACAGTATTTTCAGATGACTCCCCAAGAATACGACTTTTTAGCAATTGATCCACTCGATCTTGCTTAACATCTTGTTCCAAAACAACTTTAGGCAACATATCTTGCGTAGGATTCTCACCAGGAAGCTCATCAATAGAGTTAATCACCGTGGTACCCGCAGACGTTTCTACGGTAATACTCTGGTCATTGAGTTGCTTATTCGGGTTATCTGAAGGAGAAAGAAAGCTTAAAGCACACATTAGCGTCACTGCTGCTGCAATACCGTACCCTGTACGATATTTCTGATGCTGAAACTTCATACTTAGCTTTGAGGCATGCATTTCAGGCTCGTTAAAGTCTTCAACATCTGCCATTTGCCCAAAAGATTTGTATTGTGCAACCAGCGCATCACCATCAAGGTTAAACAATTCAGCATAAGAACGCATATAACCCAGTATAAATGCATCACCGTGTAAACGTTCAAATCGACCTTCTTCAAGCGCCAGAACTGATGATGTGGGTAAATTTAGAGTAAACGCTACTCTTTCAAGAGACCAATTCGCTCTCTCACGTGCTTGTTGCAACTGAATATTGGGTGGTATTACTTCTATTTCCACCGCGCTATCTCCACTGTACTTAATCTATGATCGTTATTATTTTGTATCACGGATAGTTTTTATATATTCCAGATACTCTTTTGACTTTGGGTACAAATTCTTCAAAGCCAAAGTATAGCTCGCCTCACTACTTTTATCTTCAAAAATTCGGGCCAGCTTAATGCCTAATAATAATGCCCTGGCACTGGATTTTTCCACTTTTGAACGATATCTATCCAAATAGTGCTGCGCCTCTGCATACTCTTTATTATTGAACTTAAAATACGATAGCTCAAGTAACGCAGGTGTATAATTGCCATCTAATGCAACTGCTTTTTGATAAGTAGGTCCCACTTCTTCGAATTTACCCAGTTTTTCAGCACAAATTGCCAGCTGTTGATAGACAACAGCCCTGTTTGGATAGTAGATATCTTCAGCAACCACCTTGAACTCTCGATAGGCAGCAAGGTAATCACCTCGACGAATCAAATAAGACCCATAATTGGCTCGCCCACGGGTATACGACTTGTCATAACGCACCATTTTCTTGAAATGCTTATCAGCTTTTTCAATATCACCGGTTTTCTCAAGCGCTAATGCCAATACTTCATGTACCCTGGGGGATTTAGGGTCCAGATCTATGGCTTCTTTCAGGTGATAGATAGCTTTTTCTGCCTCATCATCCTGTAGAAAAGTAATCGCAATACGAACCTGACTTTCTATCGCCTTTTCTTTCGACACTTTACTGGGAAATAATTTACCCTTGGTGGTTACGCAGGCAGAAAGCGAAATAACCAGAATAAGTATAATAATTTTGTTAAACCACATTCGGCACAATCCTATTTTATTATTTTTATCGTTTCGGCTTCTGAAATAGCAGCCTCAGCTGCTGCCGCCACATATCGCTCATTTCTGCGGGTTTTATCCGCTACTTGCCCGGCCAACTGACCGCAGGCAGCATCAATATCTTCACCGCGAGTTGTTCGCACCACCGTCACAAAACCTGCATCAACCAAAACCTGCTGAAAACGACGAATCGCATTCTGACCAGGCCGCTTGTAATCTGATAACGAAAACGGGTTAAAAGGTATCAGGTTTATTTTACACGGGAAACCTTTAAGTAAAAGAGCCAACTTCTTTGCCTGCTCCAGTGAATCATTCACACCGGCTATCAAAGTATACTCTATCGTTGTCACCCGGTGAGTATCAGGCAAGTCATCCATATAATTCTTACACGCAGTCAATAATTGTGCGATCGGATACTTTCTATTAATAGGCACCAACTCATTACGAAGCTCATCATCAGGTGCATGCAGGGATATAGCCAGCGAAACATCGGTAACCGCACTGAGCTTCTCAAGCATTGGTACAACCCCTGAGGTACTCAAGGTCACTCTTCGTTTTGATATACCATAACCAAAATCATTCATCATCAGATTCATGGCGATGACAACATTATCAAAATTAAGCAGCGGCTCACCCATACCCATCATCACTACATTGGTGACACGACGCTTGGCATCGGGTTTTAATGAATCATAGGATTTTGCGGCAAGCCAGACCTGACCAATAATTTCAGATGCTTTCAGGTCACGCTGAAAGCCTTGCTTACCAGTAGAACAGAAACTGCAATCAAGCGAACAACCTACTTGTGATGAAACACAGAGTGTTCCTCTCTCACCATCAGGAATAAACACTGTCTCAATACAACTACCCCCGGTTACCCGCATCACGAATTTACGGGTTCCGTCACTGGAATCATGCTGACTGACAATTTCAGGGGCTTTTACTTCGGTAATATCAGCCAGTTTTTCACGCAGCTTCTTGCTGATATTGGTCATATCATTGATATCTTCCGCACCCGAGTGATGAATCCACTTCATCACTTGTTGGGCACGAAAGCGTTTTTCACCCAAAACAGCAAAAAATTCAATCATTTGAACATCAGAAAGGCCCAGCAAGTTCACCTTGCCGGTATCTGGATCAATAAAGGGTTTTAAACCTTCTTGCTCTTGCGGGCTAATCATCTACTTAAGTAGCTTAACGTGAACAAATCTCTGCATCAGAGAAGAAATAAGCAATTTCACGTGCTGCTGATTCAGGCGAATCAGAACCATGTACCGCATTGGCATCAATAGTTTCGGCGAAATCTGCACGAATAGTGCCGGCATCAGCTTCTTGCGGGTTTGTTGCACCCATCAATTCACGATTTTTTAACACAGCGCCTTCACCCTCAAGCACTTGCACCATCACTGGGCCAGAAGTCATAAATTCAATCAACGGTTCAAAAAAAGGACGACCTTCATGCTCTGCATAAAAACCACCTGCTT
>CBDUPD010000061.1:0-9532 GCA_965368985.1 uncultured Spongiibacteraceae bacterium
TTTTCTTCACTGGTATCTGGTAAAATAATCAGAAATTCTTCACCACCATAACGTGCCGCCATATCGGTAGGCCTGATATTTTTTATCAATGCATCTGCAACACATTGCAAGGCATAATCTCCCGCAAGATGGCCATAGGTATCATTAAATGGTTTAAAATGATCAATATCCAAAAGCAGCAAAGAGACTACCGGAAATGTTTCTTCATGATCCGCCCTGCCTAACAGGCGTTGAAAATAATCATTAATCCATCGACGGTTATGCAATCCTGTTAGCACATCAACATTGGCATGCTGTTCATATTCTTTTTGTAGTCTTTGGCTATGAGTAACTGCTTCATTTCCCAAACGAAGCCTGTTAGATAATAGATATAGCAAATTTCTTGCAACACCATGAGAGTGGTCAATAAGATTCAGTAAGACCTGGCGCTCAATAACCAATACTCGCGAGGGAGTTTCTGTTTGGACATAGGCTGACGGGTTTTGTCCGTCAAATACAGACATTTCCCCAATACACTCCCCCTGGTGCACATAAGCGATTGGCTTATTGGCAATTTCATCAAGGTGAATGCTTACCTTGCCATCAAGCAAAACATACATGTTTTTATTCTTTACTTCAGGAGTTAATATTACCACGCCCTTATCAAAAGTATCTACCTGACACTGGTCAATCCAGTCTCTTATCGACTCAGGATTCACCCCCTGAAAAAGTAACAGGCGGGCAATTTCACTATCATCTATTGTCATACTCATAGAAAACCCTTTCCGACCAACCTCCTGTTGTGCCATTTCTTATAATTTTTATAATTAATAAGTATAGACTTAAATACAGGGTTATTAGTATTAATTTTCTGGCTGATGATAAGAGAATTCACAATGCTGAAGGTAAACCACTCAAATATGATTATTTGAGCGGTTTAAGGGAAGAAATGGCGAAGATTTATCCGTGATGACAAACTTATTATTAGCGGTAAAAACCCTGAAATACGTCAATAAACGTCTGGATCTCGTTCGCTGGAAGATCATTAATACCCGCAGCCGCTGCACGCCCACCGCCAGTAGCAAACTGCTGACATATATCAGCCGCACCCTGCTTATTTGTTAAAGGAGCCCTTACACTGACCAGATAATTACCATCATCTTTTTCTGTTAACACAGCATGTGCTCTGTCTGGAGAGTTATTGGCCAAATCATTGCTATACACACCACTCACACGTCTCGCCCATTTCTCATTAGGCAAGATAAATACTGCGGCATGATCCAGTTCAATCTCAGGCTTTATGGACTGAACACTTGTCATATCGCCCTTATAACCATCTTCCAGCTTTTTGAACACATCGGCATTTTCAATCATAAAATCAAAAGGCGATGAATATTTGACGGTTTCTCTAAATAAATCATGTGGGGTAAAGTGCAGGTCTTCAAGAGCAGCACCATAGCCATTGTAATTAATATAGATACCCAGATTTTCTAACTGATTCAGTTGATCTGCAGGTAGATTCAGTGGCTTGGCAAGCGCACGAGCACTCTCTTTAAGATTATCACCAAATGCTCCAGTAATAGCCCATTCAACAAACTGCCCTTTCAAGTGGCCATTGATCAGTAAACTGGTACAAACATTGGCATCTGTATTAATTATCGCTGTGAGGTTTTCTGACTCAGGAATATCACCGGCAACATGATGATCACAATAGAAAACTTCTGCACCAGCAGCCAGCGCATTCTTGAGGCCACTTTTATTTTTATCCATTGATACATCTAGTACGGTTATCACATCTCCCTTTTGTGCTTCAACCTGCCCTAACAGATTAATATCGCGCTTAACACCTGTAACAATCTGACTTTCAACAGGGTTTGCATTGCGCAGCTGTACCAATGCGCAAATACCATCTGCATCACCATTAAAAACATCTATATATCGCATTCAAATCTCTCTTACATATTCAATTTTTTAAAGATAGCCCCGGGAATATGAATAACAATTCCCATAATAATACGCCAAAACCACGGCAGATAGACCGACGCCTTTCGCTTCTCAATTGCTTTTGCGATACCCTTGGCAATATCTTCTGGCTGCGCCCACAGCGGACCACCTTTATCGATATCAGCTGTCATAGGCGTATCAACGAATCCTGGCTTGATCGTTAGAACATTTACACCAACCCTTGACATACGCACATGCAGTCCCTGCAAGAAAGTTGTAACCATTGCCTTGCTTGCACCATATACATAGTTACTTGCACGACCTCGGTCACCTGCAACCGATGAGATAAATGCAATAGTGCCCGAACCTTGCTGTTCAAGCTTATTGGCTATAATGGTCAGCATTGCCATGCTACTGATACCATTTACCTCCAGCATTTCTTTCATTTTAAAAACATCCTGTTCACAAGACTTTTGGTCTCCCAGCATACCGTGTGCCATTAATACAACATCAACAAAGCCCATCTCGTCAAATGCATTCCCAATCCAGCTTTCATAAGCTTCTTCATGTACAAGATCAGCAACTGTTGAGTGTATATTTTGTGCGCCACGCACCTTAAGGTCTTGAGTAAACGTCTCCAATTCCTTTTCATTTCTCGCAACAAGAAACAGAGTATGTTTCTTTTGGTCTGCGTAATAACGTGCTGTTGCCTTTGCAATAGCCGATGTCGCTCCAATAATAAGAATATTCATTTAACTTTCCCCTGTAATTCCGGTTACTCGACGCCAGAAGTCGGACATAATATTTGGATCTCGCATACTCTCAACAGTTTTCCATTGCGGGTATGAAGCCTGAAAAAGCTCTGCAGACATGCGAGCATCTTTTGCAGGATAAATTTTTCCGCCTGATTGTGAAACCACCTCATCAAGATCAGATAACAAACTCAATGTTTTATTACCCCGAAAAGGGAAATCGAGCGCAAGTGTAACGCCAGAAGAACAAAATGAAAGCAGGCCTCGCGACTCTAACTCACCCATCATTTTCAAGACCACAAGAAATGAACCCTGACCTGACGCACTGATTCTGGCCAATATCTCGCGTATCCCCAAGGAAGCATGTTCTAATGGTATGACGCATTGATGTTGCAAAAAACCTTTTCCACCATAAATACGATTCCAGTTATCAATGCCATCCAGTGGATAAAAAAACGGATCATAATCAATCGTTGCACTAACATGCTTATTACGCTGCCGCTCATAATAAAGCTTGTTAAAAGCTCTCACAGAAAGACCATTAATCAGGGATATCGGTGATTTAACTGGAACATTCAGTTTATTTTTTTTGGACAAGGATTCATTAGCACGGATATCATTCAGCTTGGAATGATTACCCCTGATAAAATGTCCTTTGCCCAGACTGGCTCCTGATGCCAGGCAATCTATCCATGCCACAGTATATTCATATTTCTCTTTTGACTCTTCTGACAAGGCAAAGAATTCATCAAGGTTTTTATATTTGATAGAACCGGTATGCATGGAACGGCTTTCTACTTTTTTTAACTGTATTTCAACCCAGGTTATAAAACCTGTCAGGCCCAAGCCACCTATTGTTGCCTTGTACCAGTCAATGTTTGATTCAGGCGAACAAACCATTCGGCTGCCATCAGTTCTCAGCAATTCAAATTGCAAAACATGATTACCGAAACTGGCAGCCTTGTGATGATTTTTACCATGCACATCATTACCTATCGCCCCACCTACTGTGACATATTTTGTGCCGGGAGTAACAGGTAGAAACCACCCTTGAGGCAGGCAAACATCAATAATATCTGAAAGTGTTACTCCTGCTTCACAGCGTAATATTCCTGTCTTGCTATCAAAAGAAATAAAGTGTTGTAACTCTTTACTGGAAAGCACAATACCCTGGGTATTCAGGCAACTGTCGCCATAACTCTTACCCTTTCCATAAGGAAGTAATGTGTTCGAACAAGCTGAAATATCCGAGTATCTATTTCTTAGAAACTCACCTTTCTGAACAACTTTGGGATACCCTCCCCAGGAAGTAAACTCACTCATGTAGCCACCATAAATACAGCTAATACAAACAGACCGGTAACCAGGCTTTGTATATCTTTTACTGCAAAAACAATAGGATCATCATGCATTTCACCTCGATGGGCAATTATCCATACACGACTGATCCAGTATAATAATATCGGGCAAGCTAACCATAGCACTTCAGGATCTGAATAAAGAATACGAACTTCCGGGCTATTTACATACAAGGCAAAAACCATCACGGCAATATAGCCACTTGCAGCTCCCAATGCTGAAATCATACTGGCATCTTCAGCATGATATCCCCGGCCAATGACCTTGGTATTACCTTCACTTTTCATCAATACCAGTTCGGTATAACGCTTTACCAGTGCCAGACTCAGGAATATAAACATGGAAAAGGCAAGCAGCCAGAAAGAGAAGTGAACATCTATCAGCAAAGTGCCAGCTATGATACGCATGGTATACAGAGCTGCCAGAAGAATGGTATCAAGCATGATAATACGTTTGAGTTTAAACGAATAAACCAAGGTGAGAACATAATAAATCACAAGCGCCAATACAAAATTTATTGACCCAAGAGAAAGTGCAATCGCAAATGATGCTAGCAATAAAACCGGAAATAGCGCCAAACCAGCCACAATAGGTATAGTACCGGCTGCGAAGGGACGTTTTGATTTACTGGGGTGCTGACGATCAGAGTCGAGATCAACAAGATCATTTAAAACATAAACACTTGAAGCTGCCAATGAATATGAAATAAAACCAAGAATACATAACAGGATTAAATCAGTTTGAACGATATTATGTGATGTCAGCAAAGGTACGAACAACAAGGCATTCTTTACCCATTGATGTACACGAATGGCTTTTAGGTAGGTTTTTAGCCCCGCTGTCTCGGTCTCTATATGCTGAACATGGCTATTAACCTTTTCTGCCTTGCTGACAAGACTTTTACTGTGAGTAACAACAACTGCCTCGGCAGAATTTTTCCATATCTTGAGATCAACATCATGGTTACCTACGTAGATATAGTTACCTTCACCAAACTTCTCATTCAATAAAACAGCTTTTTTACTACCCGTTAGATTAATTGTTCGTGAAGTCGCAAAAATACCATCAAACATATCAAGATAGTCACTGATTCTCTCGGCAAATTTACTAACAGTACCGGTAGCAAGGTAGCAGTCATGCCCCTGGCTTTTTGCCGCCTTGATATAGTCAATCACATCCTGATTATAAGGTAGTAGCTTTACATCAAATTCAACTTTATCAGCAATACTGTTTTTAAGATGCGCCTTTCCTTTTAGCAGCCAGAACGGAAGCATAACAAGCCATAGAGGATTGGTTTTCAATAAAGCCATAACACTTTCAAGCAGCGTATCTGTTTTTATCAATGTACCATCAAGGTCTATGATAACCGGCTTAAGAGATTCCATTTATGATTCCTCTTGTGGCGTTAAGCCAAAAAATGATATACAAAACATCGTAATAACGCCCAGTATGACGGCAAACCACAATGTAGCAATTCGACAAATAAATGTAATGGCAACAGCACTGGGCGTATCAAAACCGGCTTTCACCAACAGGAAAATCATGGCAGCCTCTGAGCCACCCAGACCTCCTGGCATAAAGGATATAGCACCAATTAATATTGCCATGCCATAAATGGCAATGCCTAATGTAGCACTTGTTTGGTCAAGGCTAAACTCCTGCATAACGATAAATAAGCCATAGGCTTCACAGAGCCACGAAACTAACCCAATTCCCAGACCAACAAGCAAAAAACGGAGTGTTAACAGATCATTGGCATTTTCAAGCATAGACTCAACAAACAGGACAATATGATGAAGTTTGGCTGGTAACTTTTTTACCAATGCGGAATTTATTATTTTCTTTTTAGGAATTTTAATAACAACAATACAACCAACAATTAGGCCAACTGTAATAATGGCAGCAATACGTGATTGATCACCATCAAGAAAAGATATACCCAAACCGGCAAGTATCAATATCGTTAACAAATCCATAATTCGCTCAACAAACAAGGCACCAATGCTTCTTTGATGTGGAATACCATAAGGCTTCAGGTAGAGAGAGCGCATAGCCTCACCTGCTTTACCAGGGGTCATGGTTAAAGAGAAACCTGCGATATAGATAGCAAGATGCTGCCTATGTGTAATGGCATGGGGATTTTGGTGTGCGATATAGAGATGCCAGCGCCAGTACCGTAAAAGATAGTTCATCAATGATAATAGCAGGATAATTAGCCATACTTTCAGGCTCAGGCTGGTAATCGCTGAAAGCACTTCTTCACCACCCGATGCAAGAGCAGCAACACCGTAAGCAACAATGGCCAAAACGACAGTCAACAGAGTAGAATGCACAACTTTATTCACAGAGACAGTTTCTTATTATAATTTTTCGATAAAGCTGTTTAGCCAGACGAAATAAACGGATAAATTTATCCATTCATTCTATATCTTCAGCGGGTATGCAGCAAACAAGTTAAGTAAACAAATGAATTACCCAATTCATCCCCAAGTTACTCTTTTTTAAACAAAAAAGGCGACCAATGGCCGCCTTTTCTTTTATCTTTCATTTATTTAAGCAGAATATACTCCTTATTCATCGTCAGCGTCTTTTCTCCAATGCCTTTAACACTGCCTAATTGAGCAACTGAAGTGAAAACACCATTTTCTTCACGGTATTTCACAATAGCCTCGGCTTTCGCTATACCAATACGGTCTAGTGCATTGGCGATAACCTCAGCACTGGCTGTATTAATATTAACTGGCTCAAGAGCAAATGCTGACTGCATCAGTGCACATTGGATAAAACCTAATAAAGCTAATTTCCTTATATTTTTATTGATCATTTCTTTTCTCCTTTTCCGTAAAATGATTCAGGTGAAATATTATCAAACAGATATGAGCAATACATTCCATAAATGCACTAGAAAGAAGTGTTATTTAGCAATTTTTTGAAAATCGAATACTTTGACAGGACAAATTGAGTAAAAACTCAATTTGCCCTAAATAGAGGTTATTATATACAGCTATCTAGCTGGCAGCCTGATGAACATGAACATCTTGCTGTGGATATGGAATAGACACTCCATTTTCATCGAAGCTGGTTTTGATTGTTTCAAGCAGATACCAGTAAACCGCCCAATAATCTTCTGACTTGACCCATGAACGCACAACAAAATTCACGCTACTATCGGCAAGCTCACCAACTGCAATGACTGGCTCAGGGTCTTTCAATATACGCTCATCATTATTGATGATATCCAGCATGATATTACGTGCTTTTTTAATATCATCATCATAGCCAATACCTATCGTTAAATCGACACGACGCGTTGTTCGGGCTGAATAGTTGGTGATTGTGCCACCGTATATTTGCGAATTCGGCACAATGATTTCACGGTTATCGCCGGTTTTTAAAACAGTGCTGAATACCGTGATTTTTTCCACTACTGCAGCAACACCGGCTGCTTCAATAAAATCACCAATCTTGAATGGTTTCATTAAAATCAGCATCACACCTGAAGCAAAATTTGATAAAGAGTCTTTTAAAGCCAGACCAACAGCCAGACCAGCAGCACCTAACAAAGCTAATAGTGAGGTAGTATCAATACCAAGCTGCTCAATAGCAATCAAACAGACTATGAATTTGAGCAATGTACCAATAACTGCGTGTAAAAACCTCGTTAAGGACTCATCAAACCCTCTCTTGGTCATTAGCGTATCAATTAATGTCACTAATTTTTTGGCAATCCAGCTACCAACAACATAAATAACTACGGCTAGAACCATGTTTATTAACAAGGGCTGAACAAGGTCTAGCCAACTTCCATCACTCAACATATTTTGTATTTTCTCAAGCATGATTACTTTCTCGCTTATTATTTTTTTAATAGTTATTTATAGTCGATTCAATTACCAAGGTAAATAGCTGAGAATTGCTTTAACAATATTTTACAAATGCAGCAATAAATAATGGCCAGATTCTATTAACAGGGAATAATCGACAGCACATTCAATAAAATACTATACTTCCTCCCATAATAATTAACCTTATACTCACAATAAAAAACACAGAAGTATTAAATGACTCTTAGTAAATTAATCGCAGAAGACAGCTTTCAGGGGAAATTACCTACCCATATATCAAGCCCTGTTGTCGCTGCTTATTTGCTGTTTATTTATTCATTTCCCTTTAATGCTGGCTCTCATATCAACCTGCTACTCTTTAGCGGCCTGCTTATTCTTTTTATCAGTTTTGTTTTTTCTTCGACAAGAAAGCATAAATTTTCCTTACTTAAACAGCTAAAAAATCACCATCCCTTTTTATATTACCTGTTATTTTCTCTGGCATTAACATCAGCTATTTCGTTAATGAATGTCCTTCTCGATGACGTATCTACAAAACATAAAATAGCTGCCGCATTGCGTTATATTATGTATATATTCATTGTCCTATATACTTTTGCTCTCGCACGCTTTTGTATCGTTTATAAAGTCTCACATACACTAATATTTTTCTGCTTCATTCTTGGTATATTAACGCTAACAATTCTGCAATTTCTCACCTACCACCTGGGAACAACAATTGAAGCCAATGAGTGGTTTTTACACCCACCCTTTGGCCACCATATACGTGACACTGGAAATATGGCCGCGATTTCAGCAGTTCTCTGTATTATCTTCGCCCTATTTATAAAAAAACATCAACCCTTGCTTCAATTAACTATCTACCTCTGTATGCTAGCAAGCTGGACTTTTTTAATCTGGACCGGGGGGAGAACCGCAATTGTCTCTGCATTAATTGTTTCAAGCACAATACTGGTATATGCAAGCATTTATCTAAAAAAAGATCTAAAAAAGATTCCTCTGATTTTATTGTGCGTCGGCCTCGCACTTCCATTATCAAATTCTCTGTCAGTATTTCCCTGGAATGGCATCCAGCGAGCATCAGCAACACTTTCAACAGCACAACCCAAAACCATTTCCGAAACAGAAACTTCTATTGAAGCCAAAAGCAGAGCATTCACAACAGGCAGATCAGTCACCTGGAAGTTATCAATAGAAGCAGTAAAAAAATCGCCATGGTTTGGTCTTGGGCCAAATGGTTTTTATTTTATACCCGAGAGGTTTTATGGCGATCACCCCCACAACCTTGTTATTCAGTTTCTCGTTGAATGGGGTGTCATAGGCGCAAGTTTATTACTGGTATTACTCGGCTATATTGCATGGCATGGAATCAGAAGAATTCCAGAAGCATTCAGGGAAAAAGACACCAGTTATATCATCTGTTCAGCTGTTGTTTTAACATTGACTTTAAACAGTCTGACTGGAGGAGCATATTTTATGCTGCAACCTCTGTTTTGCCTGGTTACCGCATTTGCAGTATTTCCTTTTGCCAAAATTAACAAAGCATCAGAAAATTCAAACTGATACTACAATTTACACCCATAAAAAAAGGCGCCAATGAGCGCCTTCTTTATTTATAGACCGCAACTATCTCAGACTATCATTGATATTTTC
>CBDUPD010000062.1:0-9361 GCA_965368985.1 uncultured Spongiibacteraceae bacterium
ACTGTCGACAGCCCTGCTGAAGATGCTGACTTGACGATTAACTCGTCCGATATTGTATTGTCATTTCCTGAAGGGAAGGCAAACCAGAACAACATGTCTATTTTAGTTAATGACTTTGAAGTGGTTGAGACATTCACTTTTGATTCAACAACAGCTACTGCAACCATGTTTAGTCTTTCATCGGTACTGGTTGATGGTGAAAATGTGCTGGAAGCAAGAGTGGGTAAAGGTTCTGCCGGTAAGGTAACGTTTAACTATAATGCGAAGCCCGAAATCATTCTAACTGCGTTAACTGCCAATGAAACCGTTGTTAATGGTCTGGTTAGAAATGTTGACCTTCTCTCAGCATCGCTTGGCAGTAATGGTCTGACTGTCGATTCAACAACAAACAGAAATTTTTCAGGAAACTTTGTTTTGGCAACACCAGGTACCAATGTAAAAGATTCATCAGATTACACAATTACAGTAAGAGATGGGGATAACGACTCTGATAGCGTTAGCCTGGTCGTTCCTGAGACACATCTGGCCTCGATTGTTGCCATGCAGCTGAATGAAGATGCATTTTCTGTGATTGAAGGTTGGGTAGGGGAGATACTGAGCACAACTTTATTGGATGTTGATGCTACGGATGTACTTTCAAATCCTCACCCTGATCGTAACAATCTTCTTAATTATGTGTCCGGTATAACTTCTATTGTTGGTCAGTTGACACCATTAACCTGTGGCACACTGATGCCTGGGATAAACAAAGATGATTTTAACAATTGCCGGGTTTATCTAACTGATGTTGTTTTTGGTGATAATGTAACCGTTGATGCCAGTATTGTTAATGTTGCAAGCATTGCCAGCGATGATAAATTCAGTCTGGATATCAAGATAACATTTGATCAGCTTGATTTGTCGCTTGATGTAACTTCATTTTTAACAACAACTGATATAGTTGATCATGGAGCTATGTTAACCAAGGTTACCTATGAAAATGTTGAATTGATTATTACTATAGATGCGGAATATGATGCGGAAAAGTTAATCAAGATCTCTCTTCCTGCACCTGCTGTTGTTAACAATGAAACAGTATATCCAGCATTTACGTTTAGACTTGGTGCTCCATCAGCAATTAGTGATACGCTGTGTAATGTTTGCTCCCCGGTCATAGATGGCTCAAGTCCAGCAAGTACAGCAGCCGCTGAAAGTCAGATAGCTCTTGCTCTGGAGACTTCAGTAGGTTTGATTGAAGATAATGTAGAAAGTCTGACTTATACACAGCTTGAATCTAAAATTACCTCTGTTCTGGATGAGTTGAGCATCAATAATAGCTCAACCACCATTGCCATTAAAGATGCAACTGATCAAACCATTAGCTCGTTAACCTTTGATCTGACCGGCTCAGATGTTTCAGAGACTGCAACAAAAGATGGTGCATTTATTGACCTTGGTGGTAGCTTTTATTCAAGTGATGCTCTTAACCCGGTATTGGGTTCTTATTTCGACCCATTGTCTTCTGGCTCAGAAATAAAGAGCAAGTTTATTACTGCAGATGATCATGTAGCTATCATGGTTTCTGAAAATATGATTAATCAGGCCTTGATGGCAGTTTATCAGTCTGATTTGCTGGCTTACCAGCCGATTGAATTGACGGTAACAGAATTGGGCACAGTAGGTGATCAACTGATTACTTCTACAGGTGGCACTGTTAAAGGTAGTGATCCTGTGACGATTACCTTGAGCATGGGTGCTGTACCGCATGCACGTTTTATCGGTGTGGATTCAGCTCTGGAACTTGTTATGGATAATCTGAATATTCATATTGAGATTGATCATGATCTGGGTATTTCCAAGTCAGATATGTTGGTTGATGTAAAAGCGCGCATGAATTACCGTTTGGATGCTACCACTGCAATGCCTGTAGCCGATGTAGCACCATCTGATGTTGTGGTTAAAGTTGTGCAGCTTACCGGAGATGCAAACTTGATCGGGATACCTTCAGTTCAGGCAGGATTACCACCATTTTTGGCAGACTACATTCAGGATGCTTCCAGCGAGCTGGTAACTACTTCAGTATTTACTCTCGATATAAAAGGTCTTGGTCTGGAAAAAGAATCCTGGTTGGTTCTTAAAACCCTGGGCGTGGATTCTGCTGAAGAGTTTATTCGTGTTACAGCTGATGTCATCGATGTGACTGATGAAAATATTACCAATGGTTCACTGCCTGACGGACGAAAAGCACTTCTAGAGGTTGAATTAACAGACTCCACTGCGCCTTAAATAACAAAAAGGAATAAGGCGAAAATTAAAAAGGCCTTGGTTGATATGTAGACTAAGGCTTTTTTTTATCATGGAAAAAAGTTATATTCATCCAGCTTGGTTTATTTTGAGCTGAACTTTTGTGCTTGATTGATAATGATAATAAATAGTTGATAGGGCCAAGGGCTTTAATCACTCTACATGCCTGGAAAGGGTTGAAAAGTATGTTGTTCAACACACGATGTTTCTTTATAGGTTTTTCTCTACTGCTGACTATGGTGCTGGCGGGTTGTGAGGAGGCTCCTGATGATAAAAGAAATACCAATCCGAAGTTTTATCTGCTCTCTCCTATTGTTGGCAATGAAGTATTAGATACTGATGAAAATTTAAGAATTAAATATTCTGGTGATGTTAATGAAGAGACGATTTCAATCGTCCTGAATGGGGTTGATGTTACTGAGCTGATGGACCCCAGTGATATTACCGGTACAGCCAAGACGTCGTTGCTGAATGTACGTAATGCGCTGGTATTAGGTACGAATACACTGGTTATCTCAACAGATGTGCCCAATAGTAACCCAACCAAACCCCCTAAGCATTTCAGCCAGACATTCACTTTCTTTTTTGATGATAAAAAACCGCATATTGAAATCACTTGTGTAAAAGTTGTTGATGAAAACTTTAATGATGCGGATATTGATAGTGTTGCATGTGGTAATGCCCAACCGTATGTTGGGGCAACACTGTTTGTAGAAGGAAATATTATCGATATTTCTGACATAATATCGCTTCAGTTTAACTATATCGGTGATATTGCTCAGGTACGTGAGACGGGAAATGCAAACCCTGGCATAAACCAGTATACCAATACTATTAATGATGAAGGTTATCGAACCTTCATGGCTAAAATACCTAATTACCCGGATGTAACAATACCTACAGGTAACCCTCATTTTTCATACTCGGTAGTTGATGTACATAATCAACTATTTACAGAGCAATTCATGGGTACAGGAACCATGCTGTCGAATAAGATGGCGCTTCAGATTAATGAAGGTTTTCTGAATAATATTAACCCTCTTGTTAACGGTATGATTGATCATGCTCTGGAGTTACCGCTGTTGGCCGGTGGCCTGGAAAATCTGGTTGTTCAAGGAGTACGGTCGGCTGTACCTTTAACTATTTCAGAAAGTACGCTAAACAGTATTCAATCAAAACCCATTGGTGCAGATTATTCAACTGACCGGGTTTTGGCTGTTTCTCCTTACGGTGGTTCGTTTTGTGATCCTTTCCTTGTTAATCTCGATCCAACACCAAATACACTGGTCGGTAACTTCTGTGCTGCATACCTGAGAGAGATAGTGATCAGTGGTTTGAGCTTTGATACACATTTTTCCAAGGGTGCAAATGGTGAGCTACTGCTGAATCTTACGCTTGATGTTGCCGAGTTGAGTGCATTGGCTGAGTTAGCAGGTATCGAGCGTTTATGTCAGGTCTGGTTTGGTAGTGTGTGTACGTCGGATGCCTATGTGTACAAGGGTGGCATTACCAGTCGCATTCAAATGAGAAACTTTCAAATGAAAACTACGCTGCGGGTTTCCACAAGCCCTGACCTGCGTTTTACCATGAGCCGTATATCACCTATTTCCATTGATCTTGGTTTATTTGGCCAGGTTGAGTGGGTTGATGGTGCTTGTGTAAATGGCAATGTCTGTAGAAGATCATCAGATCTTGCATGGGCTGCTGTTTTTTACCGGTTGGGAATGGATGTATTTAACTTCCAGGCCATGATCGATGGTAATTCTGATATTCCCAATTCCAATGGTACCCCGGATAAAAAAGAAATTGTTCCTTTAATGGAAGACATATTGAATGCTTATGCAGCACCGTTAATTGATGGGTTGTTTACAGATGATGTAACGCCTGCCAGAGATGGAGATGCCGATGACCTTTATCTGTTATCAGAAGTAACAAAAGAAATGGATAACGGGGCGATCACGGATAATACACAGGCTACTTCAATGAGTGTTGCCATATCGCAAAATGCCATGACGATATCTGAAGGTAATTTTGTGGCAGATCCGTTCAGGTATGCGACATCTTATGAGCCAGTTAATGGTGGTTTGGGTTCTCTCTTTCAGTCGCAAGGCTGTTATGTATTGCAGCTTATAGGAACAGCGTGTGGATCGGCCTTTAAAGAGCAGGTTAACCATTTTAATGAAATGGACATGGTTTTCGCTCTGCCTGCCAATTCGATTAATCAATATTTGTTATCGACTTTCCAGACAGGGAATCTGGATGATCTGGACTTTAATGTTTCGGGTGCAGTTTTAATGCATGTGTTGCCTGATGATATTGCTGAAACTGATAATATGAATATCAACTTATCGTATACGCAGCCGCCGCTTCTGAAGTTCAGTCCTGATCGTAACGGCGGTATTAATCCTGCTTTTACTATTGGTGGTCAAAGGTTTGAAATTGGAGACCCCGGTGCATTAGGTTCAGTAAAAGTGACTGCTACGAATGTTGATGTTGAAGTTGTTAACACTACTCGACCTGGTGTGCCTCTGATAGAGGCGAATGTCGATATTGATTTTGAGGTTTATGTCACCACTTTTAATACTTCAGGTGACCCGGAATCTCAAGACCAGTCGAAGATACCTGCATTGGGATTGAAAGAAAATTCATTGATAGTTCGTGTTAATAAAATGCAGGAGCAGTTTGAAGATACTCCAGGTCTGGTGTCAGATGGTATTGCTGCCGGTATTCAGGCTTATCTATCAGATGATGATTTCCAGGAAGATTTTTCAGATGCATTCACGACATCGATTATGTATATGCTTGGTGGTGAAGATTTCAAATCCCAGAAAGACCTGATTATAGATGTGAGCGACACTTATGATCCTGTGCAGTTACCCATTCCGCAAGAGATTCTCGATATTGAGCCTTTGTTGGCATCTATTTCAGAGCAGGGGATGTCTGTGTTGCTGGGTGATAGTCTGCCAAGATCATATGGTGTGATAGTTCGTCAGTTTAAAATTGAGCAGCAAGGTTCTTATTTATCAGTAGGGTTGGATATTCGTAACTCAGCTACCGGCTGGACGTCTGAGCAGGAAACACAGCACTTTTTCGAATTTCAACTTGTCCCATAAACGTGATATCAATAAAAAAGGCAGCTCAAGGCTGCCTTTTTTTATGCCTGAAAGTCAGGTTTCTTAAGAAAAGTACTGGCTTTTTATTGAGGTCAGTGGTTTATAAACAATACGTGAATAGATGATATAGCTATTATCAATCATTTGTAGTGGTAATAAATCGGTATCAGTTTCAATATGATTATGCTTCGGGCTTTCAGCTGTAAATGGGTCTGAAACCGGTGAAAACGTTGAATAATATTCAAATGTAAGGTGTTTGCTCATAGTCTTGCTCCACAATTCCCTTTGCTTTTATTTTAATAATTTTTTATTTTCATCTTTGAATGTGACAAAGAAGTGTCCTCTATATTAAGAATAGTCGCGGTTTAACAGTTCGCCAGAAAAGAAGTGAATGTTTTTCTAGATCAGGGAGCTGACATTCTCTAAACTTCGCAGTTCAGAAAAAGGAGCTTCAGATGGGGCGTGCATTATCTCAGTTGATCGATAATATCGATCTTGAAAAAATTGAAATCAATATTTTTCGGGGTGAAACACTCGATGCTGCCAAGGGCCGGGTATATGGTGGGCAGGTTTTGGCACAGGCCATTAATGCTGCAGGTAGAACGGTAGCCACGCCTCTGGTTTTACACTCTCTTCATGCTTATTTTCTCAGGGAGGGCAGTGATGATATTCCCATTGTTTATGAAGTTGACCGTATTCGTGATGGACGAACCTTTACAACACGAAGAGTGGTGGCTATTCAGCATGGAAGGGCTATTTTTAATTTAAGCTTGTCCTACCAGTTGCCAGAAGATGGCGCTATTGAGCATGGCAGTCAAATGCCTGAGGTTGCGACGCCTGATACATTGATTAATGATGAGATTCTTTACAAGGAGATGCTGGGTGATAGTCCCCAGCAAGCCTGGCCTATTGAATATAGGCAGGTGGACCCGATTAACCCGAACAGTCCTGAGGTCAAGCCAGCCAATACATCCGTCTGGTTTAGAAGTAATGGAGATCTGGCCGATGATGAAGCGCTTCATCAAGAGCTATTGGCTTATGCCTCAGATCACTTGCTTCTGCACACAGCGGTCAGGCCTCATGGAAAAAACTGCTACACCGGGGATGTGAAGTTTGCATCTTTGGACCATTCTATCTGGTTTCATCGGCCATTTCGTATAGATGAGTGGCTACTCTATGAAATGGAAAGCACAGTGGCTCATGGCTCAAGGGCATATTGTCGAGGTCGTGTCTTTAATCAGCAGGGTGAGCTGGTTGCCTCCGTGGCTCAGGAAGGGCTGATAAGAGAATAATGGGCTGCTTGTGAAAATTCAGGGTGAGCACCATCGTACACTAAAGTTTGATTCAGAATCTTGTGTTCTCAACATTCTTGATCAGACTCGTCTGCCGTTCAATATTGTCTGGCTTGAGTTAACTACATTGGCAGATGCCTGTTATGCCATTTCGCATATGCAAGTACGAGGAGCGCCAGCAATTGGTGCTGTTGCTGCTTACGGCATGGTATTGGCTTTAAAAGAAAGCTTGCCTCTTGAGTCTGCAGCTGCATTATTAAAATCTACACGGCCAACGGCTGTAAATTTGTCGTGGGCTGTTGATCGTATGCTTGATTATTTATCTTCATGTGAACAGTCCCTGTTGTATGAGTCAGCTTGTCTTGAAGCGGCGAGAATAGCCGATGAAGATGTTGAATCCTGCAGTGCTATTGGCGACTATGGCTTGAATATCATTGAAGAAATTCTTCTTGAAAAAAATGCACGCACCCCATCAGAAAATACTCAAACTATTAATATTCTTACTCATTGCAATGCGGGCTGGTTGGCCACTGTTGACTGGGGGACTGCATTAGCACCCATTTATAAAGCGCATGAAAAAGGTATTGATGTGCATGTGTGGGTGGATGAAACCCGCCCACGTAACCAGGGAGCCTTGTTGACAGCTTTTGAGTTAAAAGAGCAGGGTGTGCCACATACGCTTATTAGCGATAATGCTGGTGGACATCTGATGCAAAAAGGCCTGGTTGACTTATGTCTGGTTGGCAGTGATAGAACTACGGCGAATGGTGATGTCTGTAATAAAATAGGCACCTACCTCAAAGCATTGGCAGCTCATGATAACAATGTGCCTTTTTATGTGGCCTTGCCAACATCAACGATAGACTGGAGTATTGCGTCAGGCTTTGATATTCCTATTGAAGAGCGTCACGAAGATGAGGTGTTAACCATTACCGGTGTTAACCGTAATAATTTGATTGATAGTTTATCCATTACTACAGCAGGTACCAAGGCTGCTAACCCCGCATTTGATGTTACACCATCGAAGTATGTTACCGGCTTGATCACTGAAAAGGGGGTTAATTTGGCAACCTGTGAAGGTATGAGTCAATTACAAAGAGTGATAAATAATGGTTGATGAGGCTCTGGCGAAATCTGTCATTACAGCAGCTTGTGCGATGCATAAAGACGGACTTACGGTTGCCAATAGCGGTAATGTCAGTGTGCGCGACGGTGACGGGTTCCTGATAACCCCGAGTGGCGTGCCTTACGAAGATTTAAATTCGGCTGACATTGTGAAGCTGGATTTTCAGGGTGAAAAAATCCTGGGTACGTTTGAGCCTTCAAGCGAATGGAAAATTCATTGCGATATCTATAATCAAAAACCACAAGTGAATGCGATTGTGCATGCGCATTCGCCATCAGCCACGGCATTGTCAATTTTAAGAAAACCCATACCAGCCTTCCATTATATGATTGGTTTGATGGGTGGCTCTGAGATCCCTTGTGCGGATTATGCAACATTTGGCACACAAGCACTTTCGGATAATGTGCTTACAGCTCTGGATGGCTTTACAGCTTGTTTGATGGCTAATCATGGCATGTTGGCAACAGGGAGTTCTATGGCGGCAACGTATCGAACAGCACTTGAGCTTGAAAGCCTGTGTGCTCAATATAGTGAAGCATGCAGGTTGGGTGATATATGTTTGCTTACAGAAAAAGAGATGGCTGAAGCCAGAGAGGCGTTCGGGCTTTATGGCCAGAAAAATAAAGGCTATTCGCAGTCATAAATGCGATGAATAGCCCAAAATTTTTAAGCAAGATTTGATTTCGACAGGCTCTGATGTAGGCTGTTGAAGTGCGTTTTAGTATATAAAAATAAATATAATAACTATTTAAAACAGAGTAACTCCCTGTAAGAAAGAAGGTAAAAAAATGACGTTGAACATTGCGTTAATTGTCGATGATTCCAAACTTGCCCGTGTGACATTAAGAAAGAAAATACAGGCATTTGGATTGACTGTTGAATTGGCAGAATCTGCAGCTGAAGCGTATGAGCTTCTTTCGGGCATAAATCCGGATATTATTTTTATGGACCACCTCATGCCGGATATCAGCGGCTTTGAGGCCACGCAGCATATTCGGCAAATGCCTGGTTTCGAGAAAACGCCCATTGTGATGTGTTCGGGAAAAGAACACGATGGTTATCTTGAGGAAGCACTGGCCATTGGTGCGAATCATGTTCTTTCCAAGCCGCCTGTTGATGAAGAGTTGAATGCCCTGTTGGTGGCATTGGAAGGATCGGGTGAAGAAGCTGCCACTACAGAAATAGATCAGGATCAAGAGCCTGAAGTTCAAGCTGTAGATGCTGATTCATCTCGGTTTGAGTCAGTAGAGGAGATCCAGGCCGAATCTCCGGTTGTTGAAACTGCTGATATTGAGCGTATTTGCCAGTCAATCATTGAAGCATATAAAGCTGAATTGAATGCTGAATTGCAGGCGGATATTTCCAGTGCTTTGACACAGGCGATAGAAGAAAAACAACTGATAATGGCTTCCGGGTTGCAGGCGGTAGAGACACCGGTGATTGATTCTGCTGAAATTGAAGCACTTTGTCGGTCAGTTATTGCGCAAGAGCGTCAAGGGATTGTCTCAGAGATTCAGGCAGGTATTCCTGAGCCTGTTCTTCCTGAA
>CBDUPD010000063.1:0-9275 GCA_965368985.1 uncultured Spongiibacteraceae bacterium
TGCTGAAGAAGCCGGTTTTTATGGTGCCAGTGTATCTGACAGTATCTTTTATCCGAAAGAAGTTATTGGTGAATACCCTTACCATGAGGGGCGTGAATTTTTAGATGGCAAACCTTTTGTAGAGCCTTTTGTGGCTATCTCGGCAATGGCTGCTGCTACTGAAAATCTGCACTTTAGTACTTATGTTTTAAAAATGGCAATAAGGGAGCCGCTAGTGTTGGCCAAGTCAGTATTGTCGACTGCTGTGATGACTAATAACCGATTTACTCTGGGGGCAGGCTTAAGCCCGTGGCTTGATGATTTCAAATACTGTCAGGTTGAATGGGAAAATCGTGGCAAGCGTTTTGATGAGATGATTGAAATTTTACGAGGGCTTCAAAGTGGTGACTACTTTGAATATCACGGAGAACATTTTGATTTTCCGGAGTTGAAAATGTGTCCGGCGCCTACAAAGCCTGTAACAGTTACCATAGGTGGTCACGCCAAGCCGGCTCTCCGTCGTGCTGCTCGTATAGGGGATGGTTGGGCGTCAGCAAATCTGTCACGTCCGGCAATGAAGGCATTAATTGATCAATTGAATGAGTTTCGTCGTGAATATGGCACAGATAAACGTGATGATTACATTATTCAGGGCATGTTAAGTGATATCGATGTGATGGATATTGATGGTTATCGAGAAGGGCAGGATATGGGGATGACAGATATTACCCTGATTCCGTGGGGTGTATATAACATGCAGCCATTAAGTCTTGAAGAACGGGTTGATGCTATCAAGCGTTTTGGTGATGAAGTAATCAGCAAGTTTTAGACTATTTTTTGAATACTTATCAAGGTGTGGCAATGACAACATTTAAAAATCTCTTCAGCCCTATCAAAATCGGTAATATGGAATTGCCAAACAGAATTGTTATGGCGCCAATGACAGTTGATGGAGCCAATGAAGATGAAACACCTTCGGATAAGCAAATTGCCTATTATGCTGAGCGTGCCAGGGGTGGTGCAGGCCTGATCGGTGTGGAAGTATGTACGATTGATAAAAAACACCGCTATCAGCAACATTCGCTTGGTCTCTATAGTGATGATCTTATTGAAGGGCATAAAAAACTGGTCGATGCTATTCATGCGCATGGCGTTAAAGTGCAGCCACAACTTGTTCATACCGGGCCAGAATCTTTGGCGCCTTTTTATGAGGGAATAGAGCCGATTGGTCCTTCAGTTTTGCGTACACCCACAACTCGTCAGGTATGTCGTGAAGCAACCCTTGATGAAATTCATGCTGTGATAGATATGTTTGGTGAAGCTGCGCGACGAGCTAAAGAGGCGGGCTATGATGGTATAGAGTTGCATTGTGCGCATAGTTATCTGTTTTTGGGTTCGTTTCTTTCTCCGTTAAGAAATCTTCGTCAAGATGAATACGCAGGACATAAATTTGAAGGCCGAACTCGCTTGTTATTTCAGGTGATTGCAAAAATCAAAAGTAAAGTCGGTGATGATTATCCGATTACTGTTCGTTTATCCGGTTTTGAACGAGAATCTGGTGGTAGAGAGATTAACGATACTCAACGATTAGCACCTTTGCTTGAAGAGGCTGGCGTGCATTGCCTGCATATTAGCGGTGGCGTGACTGATGGAAATATTACACAGATAATTACCGGTGCTGAATATAATCAGGGCTATAATCTGGCAGCTGCTGAAGCAATCAAAAAAGTCGTGAATATTCCTGTGATGATAGTTGGACAAAATAACGACCTTTCTGTGTCGGAGTCAATGCTTGAAAATGAGCAGGTTGATTTGATAGCTGTTGGTCGTGGTTTGTTGGCTGACCCTGAGATGCCCAATAAGGCTGCCAGAGGCGATGTTAAAGACATAACCCCATGCAATGTTTGTCAGGGTTGTATTGATGTGATGATGACCGAAGGGCAGGGGGTAAAATGTTATGTGAATCCGCGTTGTTGTAGAGAGGCTGAATTTCCATTAGAAAAAGCTGTTACTTCGAAAAATGTAGTCATTATTGGTGGTGGTCCGGCTGGTCTTACCGCTGCTAAAACAGCATTTGATAGAGGTCACAAAGTCACTCTGATTGAAAAAAATGCAGAGTTAGGGGGCGCCTTTAATAAGGCCTCTGAAGTCTATCCGCCAAACAAGGCATTTCTTGATTATATGATTCATCAGGTTCAATCTTCACCTGTTGAAGTGGTGTTAGGGGTAGAAGCGAGTGATGAGCTTATTAAAAGCTATCAACCGGATACAATCATTGTGGCTACTGGTGCAAAGTTGTCTGTTGCTCAAATTAAAGGTATGGATGCCGAGCATGTGATTAGTGGTGAAGCCGTACTAAATCTGATTGATCAATCACGACAGGAAGGTAAGATTGATTCGGTAGTAGGTGAAACAGTTGCGGTAATCGGTGCCAGTCTTATTGGTTTGGAGCTGGCTGAATATCTGGCAAGGCAGGGTAAAAAAGTACACATACTTGAAAGTAGTCAGCGTTACGCAGGCCCTGCAGGTAAAAAGCGCCGCACTGATCAGGCAAAAAGACTTGATCTGTTAGGTGTGCCATTGAATACCGGTATTAATATTGATGAAATTACTAATGAGGGAGTTCAAATATCAACGGTCCACGGTACGCAAAGTCTTGTTAAGGCAGGTACGGTTATCATTGTAGGTCAGCCTGAGGCTGATACCCAATTCTTTGATAATATTCAAAATGCAGCTTCTGAAGTTTATGCTATTGGTGACTGCTCGGGTTTTGGCTTATCAAGAAAAGCAGTTGATGAAGCAATGACAACCACCTATAAAATTTAGGGTCAAATTCCCTGCTATAATGTAACTGGAATTACAGTAATATTCCTGTAATATTACTGTAATATATAAGTTGAAGTAGGGAACTTTACTGATATGTCTAATGAAATTGATGATTTAGGCGAAGCGGCAAGTTTGTTAAAAGCATTAGCACACCCCACCCGATTAGCGATTTTACAAGAACTGTCACATGGAGCGAAATGTGTGACTGATATTCAGGATTTGGTTGATGACGCTCAGGCAAGTGTATCCAAGCACTTGATGGTTTTGCGTAGTTTGCAAACTGTTGATTTTCATAAAAATGGTAAGTTACGCTGTTATTATATTACCAAACCTTCTCTTGTTAAGGCGTTAATCAAGTTGCTCTCTACCGAGCATAAAGTCACTTTACGTTCTGCCAAGGCAGTTCGAAAAGAAGGGCTTAAAAGAACTGAATTAGCTATATCGTCGGCCGCCTGAGTTAAGTATTAAAAAAATAAAGCTCCATCATTGATTTTATAGGTCAGTAGAAAGCGTGTAGCCGGTCACTTTACTTGCACCATTATGGTGCTCAATATCAATACCATACACAAACTTTAAGATAAGCAGATTATTTCATGTGCCAGTCTGTCAACATTAAAAGGCTGGTTTGTATGCTTGTGTATATAGAAGTTTAATCTCTCCTTTCCCGATTCTGTCTTTACTATCTTGTAACCCGGCTTTTTATACCTGAGTCATTTGATACAGGTCAATTAACGTGTCTTTTGTTAGAGACTATTATGATTTATTGTTTATATTCTGTAGTTGGAATGTTTGATGCGTTGACTTTGAGGAAACTGTTATGACGAAAAATACCAATGTTAGTCTTGATGATGTTCGTGCTGTTTATGATGGTGTAGAGGGCGATTTGTGGGAGCTGATTATGGGTCACCAGATTCATATCGGTGGTTTTAAATCTTCAATGGATCTCGCTGAGCGAGCGGGTGTAGGAGAAGGCCAGTCAGGGGTTGATCTTTGCTGTTGTAACGGTGCAGGAATGCGCTTTCTTACCCGTTTTAGAAATGTTGATTCAATGACCGGTGTTGATGCCACTAAAACTGTTGTTGAAAGAGGTGCAGCCCGTTGTGCAGAAGAAGGTTTGGCTGACAAAATCAGTTTTGTACATGCTGATGTTTGTGATAGCGGCCTGGCTGATGATTCAACTGATTTTGTCTGGGGTGAAGATGCCTGGTGTTATGTGGTTGATAAAACAAAACTGATTGAAGAAGCTGCTCGTATTACAAAATCTGGAGGCACTATAGCCTATACCGATTGGGTTGAAGGGCCTGCCGGATTGAGTGAAGAAGAGGCAAAAAGATTTCTTGAATTTATGAAGTTCCCTAACGTGCAAACGATCGATGGTTATAAGACATTGCTTGAAGCTAACGGTTGTGAAGTGGAAGTTGCAGAAGATACCGGTCGATTTGGCCCGTATGTTGATCTCTATATGGAGATGATCGATAAACAGTTTACTTATGATGCGTTGCGTATACTTGATTTTGACATGGATACATTACAAGCTATCGGTGGAGAGATGCAGTTTTTGGGTGAGTTGGCACATGCTGGTAAAATTGCCCAGGGTTGTTTTGTTGCTCGTAAGAAGTAACAATAACATATCTTAATCACTGCTGCTGGAGGTATCTATGGCCTGGGTCTATTTGATGCTGGCAATCCTTTTTGAGGTAACAGGTACCACATGCATGAAACTCTCTGATGGGTTTCAGAATGTATTGCCATCAGTGGTGATTTTTGTCTGTTATGGTTTAAGTATTACTTTCCTGACTATCGCTGTTCGTACTATCGATATTAGCGTTGCCTACGCCATCTGGTGTGCCATTGGTATCATCATTATTTCTGCGATTGGTATCTTCTGGTTTGACGAGCCTGCCACAGTGTGGAAGATGGCATCGATTGTCATTATTATTATTGGTGTGGTTGGTCTACAGTTAAGCGATAAGCTGTCTGTTTAAAACTTAAAGGCTCTCGCAATATTCTTTCAGTGAATTGGCAACTCCATTAAAGCCATTCAACATATCGTCACCAAATAATCCAACGACTAATGGTGTCAATAATCCTTGAAAGGCATCCCATGTTTGGTAGGTACATTGATCATCATTAATGGCGTTAACCTTTTGGTCACGTTGGGCAATGAGTAAAGACGAGTGGCCGAGAGTCATTCCCCACGAAAGAGTTTCTTCAATATCGTTACAGATGAGTCGTTCGGTTTGTATTCGATCTCCACGAATAGGCATTTTAACATGAAGCTCTACAGGGCTGCCTATTTCCAGTGTGCTGATCACAGGGTTGGTAAATGGATTCCATTCAGGATAGCTATTAAGGTCAATTAAAACGCCCCAAACCAGTTCTTTTGGGCGGTCGATAGTTACCAGGTCTGAATAAAGTGTTCGTTTAAACATGCAACATGCCCCTGTTGTAAGAATCCATGATTTGATATGGTAGTTCTATTATTGATATTAACAATAGGTAAGCCAATGACTCAACGATTTAAAGGCAAAAATATTTTAATAACCGGGGCAGGTTCCGGTATGGGACGTTCTTCGGCTATAAGAATGGCTGAAGAGGGTGGTCAGGTTTGGTGCGTTGATATTAATATTGAAGGAGCCGAAGAAACTGCAAAAATGATCAACGATGCCGGTGGTGTCGCCAAAGCTTCACAGATTGATGTGACAGATTGGGATGCTGTTCATAAGTTGATGGATGAGTTTATTGCTCAATGGCAGCATATTGACGTGTTATGTAATATTGCCGGCATTGGCGGTATGACAAAATTTGAAGATATGACAGAAGAAAGTTTTCAGAAGATGTTAGCTGTTAATTTGAATGGGCCTTTTAATTTTTGTCATGCTGCCATTCTTCATATTGTTGAAACCAAAGGTTGCATCATCAATATGGCTTCTACTGCAGGTATTATTGGCCAGGCATATGTTTCAGCCTATGTCGCATCGAAACATGGGTTGGTTGGGTTAACAAAATCTCTTGCCATGGAGTATGGAAAGAAAGGTGTTAGATGTAATGCTATATGTCCAGGAGCTATAAACACACCGATGATTGGAACCTTTGCCGAGTTCCCTAAAGATATCGATGGTACATTGATCGGTAGATATAATTTTTTGCCGTGGTTTGCTGAACCTGAAGAAATTGCCGGTACCGGAGCTTATGTCGCTTCTGATGAGGCGCGTTACATGAATGGTGCAGTGCTAAGCATTGATGGCGGTATTACAACAGGTTGATATTGTTGGCAAAGCTATGATTCAAGTGACTCCATATATTTGTATTCCTGATGATGAAATAGAGATAAATGCTATTCGGGCACAAGGTGCAGGTGGTCAAAATGTGAATAAGGTTTCTTCTGCTATACACCTTCGGTTCGATATTAATGCATCATCTCTGGCGCAAACGTATAAAGACAGATTGTTGAATCTTAGTGATCACCGAATTACTAAAGATGGTGTGATTGTGATTAAGGGGCAGAAATTTCGTACCCAGGAAAAGAATAGAGACGATGCATTGGAACGGTTAAAGGATTTAATCAAGAGTGTAACGATTGTCAATAAAACAAGAAAGCCGACAAAACCAACCAAAAGCTCGCAGAAACGACGCATGGATAGTAAAAATAAACGCGGACAACTAAAGTCGTTAAGAAATAAAAAGAATTACGATTAGTTTTTGTGCAGGATCGGATTCCATCCGTTAAATCTAATTTAAATCATTCGTGGCCAGAGCCCACTCCCACAGGTTCTCGTCAGAATGATGAGGCATTAAAATAGGGAAGATAAAAATCTTCCCTTTTTTGTCACTGAAAATCGATTATACGTAATCACCAGCGCACTCTTTATAGAAGTCATAACAATTATCTTGAATTTCTTTATTGGCGCGCTGCTTCATTGCATCACGGGGGTGTTGATTCAGGTGACCGCTGATGCCATAGATGTCATTAAAGCCCCATTCAATTTCTTCGCGTAGTGGAACCATTTGTTCCTGTATAACTTTATACAAAGGAGCGGAATTAAATTTAGGATTTTTAAGGAAATTAAGCAGTAATTCAAGGTTGCAGTTACCAGCTCCACGACCGATTCCATTAACTGTGGCATCAATCATATTCATGCCCTCAATTATACACTGTTGAGAATTTGAGAATGCAAGTTGTTGGTTATTGTGGGCATGAAAGCCAAGTTCTTTACTCGGCGCATGCTCTCTATACAAGTTGATGTAATCAGAAACCTGTTCAGAATAAAAAGCACCATAGCTATCAACCAGGTAAAGGAAATCTACTTCAGGAGACTTGTCAATCTGTTGTAAGCCTTCAATAAGCTCAGATCTAATCGCAGCTGAAGGTGCCATGATGTTCAGGCATGTTTCATAACCCAGGTCTTTACTGCGCTTAACAAGATCTAGCCCTTTATCGATATCTTTCACATAGCATGCAGTACGAATCATACCAACAACGCTTTGATCAGCAGGCAGAAGAGAGTCTGTATCTACACGACCTACATCAAACATTACAGCCAGTACAGGGTGATAGTCGCCTTGGTATGAGTCAACGACTTTTTTAATATCATCTTCGTCACAGAAGTTCCATTTACCGTATTTTTCACGGGTGTATTCATCACTTTCAGAGAGTTTTTTACCAATTTCCATATAGTCAACGCCTGCGGCTGCAGTAGCGGCATAAATGGCTTTAACGAACTCATCGGTGAAATGGTAGTTGTTGATTAAACCTCCGTCGCGGATGGTGCAATCGAGAACTTTGAGTTCTTTACGGTACATAATTTAGCTCCAAAAATGTCTTGCGAATGACTGTAATGCAAAAATGGGGTGTGAGTATAAAGGTGAAATGCTCATTGGTAAAATGCATTTGTAATAAATGGTTCAATTATAAAGAGTTATCGGATAAGGATAGGGTAGTTTCTACTTGCATTTATCCTTGAGTTCATTAGAATGCACACGCTCTTTAGTCCCCTTCGTCTAGTGGCCTAGGACACCGCCCTTTCACGGCGGTAACAGGGGTTCGAACCCCCTAGGGGACGCCACATAGAAAAACAAAAAGCCTGTCAGTCGATGGGCTTTTTTATGTTCGTAAGAAATTACGCCTATGCTAAGCTTGTTGGCTTAAAATAATTAGCCAGTATTACCTTGATGGATACTTTTCAGTTTACAACAATCGCCATAGCCCGAACCCCCTACAACGAAAAATTCGGCATCCCTCGTCAGGCAGGGCTGGTTGATGTTCCCGGTATAATCCAATTACTACCTCCTTACAATAGAATTGAAGCCGTGGAAGGATTGGAAAAGGTGAGTCATATATGGCTACATTTCATCTTCTCTGAGCACGTAAATGCCGAGCCCAGGCTATCAGTACGGCCACCCCGTTTAGGTGGCAACAAAAAGGTGGGTGTTTTTGCCACTCGTTCAAGCTATCGACCCAATTCGATAGGGCAATCTCTGGTAAAGCTTGAAAGTATTCAGCAAGGTGAACACGGTATAGAGCTGCATGTCATAGGTATAGACTTGTTGAATGGAACACCAATAATCGATATTAAGCCCTATTTACCCTATGCTGATATTAATCTCTCGGCAATGAATGAGTTAGCCAGTCAAGCCCCTGATGATCAATATCTCGCTATTATCTGGAGCGAAGGAGCGGCTAGTCAGTTACTCGAAATCAAGAAAGAAAAAAACAGTGAGATAAAACGCTGGATTACAGAAATAATTCAACTTGACCCTCGGCCTGCGTATAAAGCCAATGAAACTGAGGGTGACTATGGGTTGACAGTGTTTGATATCAATATACGCTGGTCTGTTATATCAAAGAACCATATTGAAATTTCCAGTGTTACAACTATAAGTGAGAAGTAAGTCATGCCAACAATAGGAACGCCATTTACATCATCTGCTACCAAAGTTTTGTTGTGTGGGTCGGGAGAATTGGGTAAGGAAGTTGTTATTGAGTTACAGCGCCTGGGTTGTGAGGTGATTGCCTGCGACCGTTATGAAAATGCACCGGCCATGCAAGTGGCAGATCGTTCACATTGTTTTTCCATGCTGGATGCAGCAGAACTACGCCGAGTTATAGAGCTCGAAAAGCCTGACTATGTAGTTCCAGAAATTGAAGCGATTGCTACCGATACATTGCTTGAGCTTGAAAAAGAGGGGTTCAATATTGTTCCAACGGCTCGTGCTGCAAAATTAACAATGAACCGAGAAGGTATTCGCCGTCTGGTTGCTGAAGAGCTGGGTATAGCCACTTCATCTTATGAGTTTGCAGATAATAAGGAAGACTTTATCCAGGCCATAAACAGAATGGGTATGCCGTGTATTGTTAAGCCGATTATGAGTTCTTCAGGGAAGGGTCAGAGTACTGTTTATAATGATTCAGATATTGAGCAGTCATGGATTTATGCACAGGAAGGTGGTCGTACCGGAGCTGGAAAAGT
>CBDUPD010000064.1:0-9265 GCA_965368985.1 uncultured Spongiibacteraceae bacterium
TTGGCAACTTCTTCAGGTGTTGAAAACATAGGCGATAGATCAATATCGAAACCCACATCGGCAAACGCAGTAGCAATTACCTTGGCGCCACGGTCATGACCATCTTGTCCCATTTTGGCAACAAGCATACGAGGACGACGCCCCTGCTCTTCAACAAATTTCTCAATATCAGATTGAATAGATTGCCACTCCCCGTCATTTTGGTAAGCACTACCGTAAACACCAGAAATAGTCTGGGCTTGAGCATTATAACGACCAAACTCACGCTCCATCGCGTAAGAGATTTCACCCACTGTTGCACGAACACGGGTTGCCTTAACGGCAAGGTCTAACAGATTACCTTCTCCACCACATGCACATTGATAAAGCGCTTCAAGAGCATCTTCAACAGCTTTCTCATCACGCTTGTCACGAATCGTACCAAGACGCGCAATCTGCGATTCACGTACCGCGTCATTATCTATCTCAAGAATATCAACATCAGCCTCTTCAGCCAACTGGTACTTATTTACACCAACGATTACATCTTCACCAAGATCGATACGTGCCTGCTTTTTAGCTGCAGATTCTTCAATCTTCATTTTTGGCAAACCGGTTTCAATCGCTTTCGCCATGCCACCTGCAGCTTCAACTTCTTCGATCAACTCCCATGCCTTGTCAGCGATACTCTGCGTCAGGTTTTCCATCATATAAGAACCAGCCCAGGGATCAACAACCTTGGTAATACCTGTTTCTTCCTGAATAACCAACTGGGTATTACGAGCAATACGTGATGAAAATTCAGTAGGAAGCGCAATCGCCTCATCCAATGCATTGGTGTGCAATGATTGCGTACCACCAAAAACAGCAGCCATTGCTTCAATAGTTGTACGAACAACATTGTTATAAGGATCTTGCTCAGTCAACGACCAACCAGAGGTTTGCGAATGCGTACGTAGCATAGATGATTTTTCGTTTTGAGGGCTAAACTCGGAAACAATTTTTGCCCACAATAAACGTGCTGCACGAAGCTTGGCGATCTCCATATAAAAGTTCATTGAAATACCCCAGAAGAAACTTAAACGTGGGGCAAACTTATCGATATCAAGGCCAGCCGCAATCGCTGTTTTAATATATTCTTTACCATCTGCCAACGTATAAGCCAACTCTAACGCTGCATCTGCACCGGCTTCCTGAATATGGTAACCGGAAATAGAGATAGTATTGAACTTGGGCATATTATTGGATGCATAAGCAATAATATCGCCGATAATCTTCATTGAGGGTGTTGGTGGGTAGATATAAGTGTTACGCACCATAAACTCTTTCAGAATATCATTCTGAATAGTACCGGCCAGCTGATCCTGACTAACACCCTGTTCTTCAGCAGCGACGATATAACCGGCTAACACAGGCAATACAGCACCGTTCATGGTCATTGATACAGAAACCTTATCCAGCGGTATTTCATCAAAGAGAATCTTCATATCTTCAACAGAATCAATTGCCACACCCGCTTTACCCACATCACCTGATACACGAGGATGATCTGAGTCATAACCACGGTGAGTTGCCAAATCGAATGCTACCGATACACCTTGTCCACCCGCAGCCAATGCTTTTTTATAGAACGCATTAGATTCTTCAGCCGTAGAGAACCCGGCATATTGACGAATCGTCCAGGGGCGCCCAGCATACATGGTAGTTTGAGGGCCACGAATAAATGGCTCCATACCCGGCATAGTGTTGGTGTATTCAAGGCCTTCGAGATCTTCAGCACTATACATAGGCTTGATGTCGATACCTTCAGGCGTGTGCCATACCAGATCATCAACGGTTTTATTCAGTCGAGAAAGTTGCTTGTTGGCTTTCTCTTTCCACTCAGCTGCTGAAGCTTGCTTTGGTTTATAGTCACTCATGCTAAATACCCCTTAGTGGTGGCCATCTTCAGAAGGCTGGTTTAATTCAATCAAAACACCATCACACGATTTGGGATGGATAAAAATCACACGACAATTATGTGCACCGATGCTCGGCTCTTCAGAAAGAAACTGGTAACCCTTCTCTCTCAAACGTGCCACATCAGCATCCAAATCATCTGAACGAAAACACAGGTGATGCATACCGGGGCCTTTCTTTTCAAGAAAACCGGCAATAGGACCTTCACCGTTTAAGGGGTGCACCAGTTCGATACTGGTTTCTGGTAATGGAAAGAATGCTGTTGATGTTTTAGCTGACTCAACATCTTCAGTACCTTCGTATTTCAGGCCAAAATCATCTAAAAATCGCTTAACCGCCTTATCAAGGTCGGGTACTGCTATAGCAATATGATCCAAAGCTACAATCATCGTCTTCTCTCTCTATGAATAGTCGGTCAAAAAAGAGCGCATATTCTATCATAATTCACTCCGTCAGACACACCCAAACCTTAATAAGGACTGATTCACATAACAACAAAAACACTCGTCTCACAATAAAATCCACAGGTCATTAATGATTAAAATAAAACATCACCACTATTCAATAATTTCTTTTAATAATCAAATAGATGCAAAAGTCTCGATTTCACTGACTTTCACTGAGAATTCTTTAACCTACAAACTGAGATACTGTGCACTTTTTACACTATAAAACTTGAAAGCATTAGATTTTGAAAGTATGTTTATGCTATATATCACATTTCGAATGCGGAATACTTGTTTATGCATAAAACAAATAAGGGATTCACTTTAATAGAACTAATGATTGTAGTCGCAATCATTGGCATTTTAGCAGCCGTTGCTCTTCCCTCATATCAAGATTACACCATTAGAACCCAAGTATCTGAAGGCATTAACCTCTCTGGCAGAGTTAAAATTGCTATCACTGAGCACTATGAATTTAGCGGCTCATGGCCTACAAGTAATGCTGAAATGGGAATTACCAGTGTATCCGGCTCATACGTGAGTAGCGTAAACACAGACACCGGCCAGATTGTTATTATTTATGGCAACAAGGCTCATACCGCTATAGCAACTGCCGGACAGAATACGCTAACTATCACTCCCTCTGTTGTCCCTGGCGAAACCCAGATTCACTGGAGTTGTGGTGCAATACCCAGAGCTGCTGGCGCAATAGACTCACGCCCTGACGCAACCACAGTAGCAAGCAAATATCTGCCAAATTCATGTAAGTCATAAAGAACAAATACCTTCTCACCACTTCATATCCCAATATTATTATTACGCCGATATTTTTAATCGGCCAATTTGAGTACAATCGACTGCTCTGTCATTCGCTCAACAAAATAATGGTAATAGACCTCAATGGATACTCGCTCACTTCAATCTCAATTTATGAAGGTTCGCTCAAACAAGAAATTTGAGATGTTTGTTATTTTCGTTATTGTGTTTTCAGCCTTAATGGTTGGCGCAAAAACCTACGATATTCCTCAACATTTTCTTACACTGATCGCATGGCTCGACATGGCGATCACCATCATCTTTCTCATTGAAATAACTGTTCGGTTTTTGGGAGAAGAACACAAGACCCGATTCTTTCATGATGCATGGAATGTATTTGATACGGTGATTGTACTTGTCAGCCTTATCCCGATAGAAGACAGCGAATTAGCTTTTGTAGGCAGACTGGTTCGTGTGTTCAGGGTTCTACGTATGATATCCGTTATACCCGAATTACGGGTGTTGATTAACTCGCTAATAAGAGCTCTACCTGAACTGGGTTATGTTCTTCTACTCATGTTTATTATTTTTTATATATATGGCGCAGTAGGCTCAATGTTTTTTGCCAATATCAACCCGACTCTGTGGGGGGATATCAGCATTTCACTATTGACCCTGTTCAGGGTAATGACGTTTGAAGACTGGACAGATATCATGTACGAAACCATGGTAGTCTATCCTCTAAGTTGGGTGTATTATCTGACGTTTATCTTCTTTACAGCCTTTGCCTTTCTTAATATGGTGATAGGCATAGTTGTTAATAATCTGGAAATTGAAAATGCCAGACGCAGACACGAAGATTTACATGAACCTGATATCACCGATGTATATAAAGAGATTCAGGAACTGAAAAAGCTAATAAAGGAAAAGTAATTGTGAAAAACCTTGATTATCTATTAGACAGAAACAAAGCATGGGCTGATGCAGTAAAAAAGTCCGACCCGGAATTCTTTGCACAATTATCCCAGCAACAATCACCTGAATATCTCTGGATAGGCTGTTCAGACAGCCGTGTTCCGGCAAACCAGATTGTTTCCTTGCCTCCTGGCGAAGTATTCGTACATCGTAACATTGCCAATGTAGTCGTCCATTCTGACCTTAATTGTCTATCAGTTATACAATTTGCTGTTGATGTGTTAGAGGTTAAACACATCATTGTATGCGGCCACTATGGTTGCGGCGGAATAAAAGCAGCACTGGAACATCAGGAGCACGGGCTTATTGATAACTGGTTATGTCATGTAAAAGATGTCAGACGTTTCAACCATGAGAAACTAGAGGGTCTTGACCACCAGCAAAAGCTTGATACGTTATGTGAACTCAATGTAAAAGAACAAGTCCTTAATGTTTGCAACACGACTATTGTTCAAAATGCCTGGAAAACAGGTAAAAGCCTTTCAGTACATGGCTGGATTTATAATATTGAAAACGGTATTCTCAAAGACCTTAATGTATCTATAGCATCACAACAGCTACTGGATGAAAAAGCACCTGACGAAATATAGCTTTAAATTCGAACCATTCTGCTGCTATGAGTTTTTTTAATTTAATTGCCTGGCGATAGCTTGAGCTTCCTGGTGACGCCCCAACTGATGAAGAACATTTACCATCAGCTCAAGTGACTCCTTATCATTCGGGTTATTTGAAACAGCATTTTTAAGGTAATGCAGGCTCGCTTCAAACTCCCCTATCTTATAAAGCAAAAACCCGTTCTCCCTGATTAAATGAAGAGACAAGCCTTCTACAACAAATGATTGCTTATCCAACAAGTCCATGGCTTTAATGTTATATGACAAGGCCTTTTCATATTGTTGACTTGAAGAATAAGCCTGGGCAACTTTAGCGTAAACAAAAGAATCTTCACCAACAATATTTTCAGTATGCTTGAATAGCGTATAGGAATTTTCCCAATACCCTACTTGCACAACAGTCAACACTGATAAAGCTGACACAAACAACATAACAATTCCTGCAACAAATGGCCGACCCAACTTTAACCGCTCAATAAGCAATGCCACTCCCCAAACAATGACAATAATCAAACCGACATGAGGAATATAACTAAACCGGTCAGCGAATGAGTGCCCTCCAAACTGAACGACACCACTTACGGGAAACAGCATACCCAGATACCAAAACCACCCCAGAAAAAACCAGGGTGCCTTTCTAAAAACAAAAAGGGCCAGAAAGCTGAAACCGGCTAACAAAAAGAAATAAAATATCGACAGGTATAAACCGGGAATATGAAACGGATAAAAGATAGACAGATGCACTGGATAAAACAGTTTTATCATGTAGAACATATAAGCATGAACCAAATTTGAAACTGTTTCTGTAATGTCTAATTGACTAATTGCATCAGCCGATGAGTGAGATATGTAACCGACAACACAACCCGCAATGCATATTAAAAAAAGCAACCACTTTTCTGCAACAAGTTGCCACACTCTCTGAACAGGAAACCCCTCTCCCTCTACTCTTTTTAAAGGCCACACATCCAGCAACAATAATAAAAACGGCAGTGTTACAAACATAGGTTTGGCCATTAATGACAAAGCCATATAAATCGCAGTTTTGTAGAGTTTGTCATTGTTTTCTTTGGCAACAATGTATGAATAAATAGACAAAAAACCAAACAAACTACTCAATAAATCTTTTCTTGCCGAGACCCATGCGACAACCTCTACATGCTGGGGATGAACAGCAAAGATCACCGCTACAATAAAGCTTTTATTAAGATGTCTGGTTGCCTTATACAATAATTTGAAAAGTAATATTGAGTTAACGATATGTAGAAATATATTAACAGCATGATAACCTTGGGGAGAATGACCAAATAACTGGTAATCAATAGCAAAGCTTACCCAAACAACAGGATTCCAGTTACCACCGAGATATGTACTGAATGCCCAGCGAAAGAAATCAAGAGATAGACCACCTGTAATATTCGGATTATCCATAACCAGAATAACGTCGTCAAAACTGATAAATTCAAAATGGATTGATTGAAAAAAAATACACAGTATTAAACCGGCAAGTAAACCGGACAATGGTATAAATCCAATCTTGTGAGGTAACATTATCAGTACCGATCAAAACAGTGATATTTAATGTAACTTCCGAGCGATCAAGATTCAAGACTTAAGATTTTCACGATATCAGTCACAATAAAAAAGGGTTTAGACTTTCAGCCTAAACCCTTATAAATCATTGCTTATTATTGCTACAAATCAGATGCTTTATAGTGTAGTAAGAAACTTGTCAGTATAAGTGCGTTGACGCAACTGAATCTCCTTGTCGGTTTCAATCTCAATTACCTCATCAGGGGTAATCTTGAACAGAGTCTGGCCTTTTTTGATAATGGCTCCATCAGTCTCGACCAATACCTCATCAATAGTGCCTGAGAAAGTTGCATACACCTTGTTAAACATTTTCATTACTTCAACAATATAGAGAGGATCACCTTCGTTAAAGTGGTCGCCCTTCTGAACATACTTTTCATGCTCAGGTGTTTCTCGTGGATAGAACATACCACCAGAGACTGCAACTATCTCATCAGAGCTGGCTGCTGGTGGAGGCACTAACACCTTGGCCATAGACTCCTGCAGTTCTTTATCAGTAAGGGCTTCCGGAATATGAATACTCAGGTCTTCGTTAACCTTCAGGTCATAAAAACCAGTCTGACAAGCAAGATATGGCAGCACATCAAAAATATCTGTACCCAGGATATAACCAGCATGAGCAGCTTGAACTGCATCCCATAGACCACCTTCAAAGCCTTTAGGTGCAGGGCCTTCAATAGCTTTTACTAACTCAGCGTAGTCACAAATATCAAGTTTCTCTTCAAGTGAGGCGTAAAAAGCCTGAGCCTCATCAAGAATGGCTTTATCATGACTCCAGATAACACTGGCAGCCGGAGCCTTTTCATGGAATTCCATGTTCAGATAATAATAGGTATCTGCAATAACTTTAATCGGGTTTTCGGTCCATTCAAAATGACCATCTACCAGTTCAAAGTGGTTTTTATGTAAACTTAACCAACCCGAAAGAATATGAGCTTCCCCAAACAACAACTCAATTGGACGAAGTAATAAGCTACGCTTACGCTCTATCGCTTCAGTAGTTGCTTTTGCCAGATCCACATCATCACACGTAGTTGCCGCATCTTTGATAATACGATTAAATGCATAATTCAGGTCAACCTGATTAGCCTGGTCTTTTAGCTGACCTACCGCTGTTAAATAAGGAACAATAAATCGTGTTGTCGGACGCGCATTGATATTATTTCCAATAAACCAGTTTACCAAACCATAATGAAACTCAAGATTGGTATTAAGGTCAGCGCCTTTTAGAACAGTCTTGCGAATAACTTCAGACATATTCTCGTAAGTAGACAAACGATCTTGCCCAACTGTTAGCAACAGGGCAATATTTGAATCATAAGCACCAGCCAAACGGTACTGCATGAACATATCGGTATCAGGATTATGCAAACTGATACCCTGATCATCACGAATTTCACCCTCAATAGGATCAGACCATTTTTTAATAACACCACCGGCATGCGGTTGCAGCGCCTGATTAGTTGCATTCAGACGAGCTTCGAGTGAGGTTTTGTTACGTAAGAAACGCGTTGGCTTAGGTAAACGCTCTTGATGAGCGGCTATTAACGCCATGGTTTCTACCAGAGATTCAACTTCGAAATAATCATTTTCATCATTCGGGTTGGTAAAACGCAAACCGTAACAAAGTTCTGTTACACGATGCTCTACCTGAATACGTGTATTCATTTCCATAAAATAGTGAGATTCACCATCTACGATACACTCAAACGTACCAACTGAATTAATTTTTACAGCCTGACCAAATATTGCACCCTCTTCTTCCATTTTAGCAAGAATATCAATATCGTTTTGTAATTGTTGAGCTTCAACAGTTTTACCAGCCTCTTCAGCAACGGCTTTAGCCTCCGCAAGCTCTTCAGCAGTAACCGAAACTTCTAACAATTTTTGTTCATGCATTTGCAATGAACAATCACGACCACCCATGGTAATGCACCAATCGCCATTCCCTACCACCTGAATTTCCTGATGACGGGTAGTTTCGATATTCATCTCAATCAAAACGTTTTTGTTATCACCAACACCGTTGGTTTTAAGTTCAATAACACACTCGCGCACCAATTCAGGTACATTAGCTACTGCATTTTCAATTTGTTCATCAAGGTTTGCACCTTCATAACTTGAAGGAGCCTGCAGGATACGCTGCCCTTTACCACCACCACCGGCAATCGCTTTTAAACGAAAACGATTATTAGGCTTTTCCTTGAACATACGCCTTGCTTCTATACGCAGTGCCTCACCAATATCTTCGATATTAATGACATCAACACCTGCCTTGTAAGAAGCATCCAATATAGCCAGACAACGTTCTTCTGTATTTTTACATACCGAGAAATCAACATCGAGCTTGAATTCTTTTACACAAGCTTCAAGCCCTTCTTCTCCATATTTGGCTAACAATGCCAAACTGGTTGCATTATTCACACCCGGAGTCACTGATACACCAGCTTCTAATGCTGTACGCTTGGCTTCATCTTTCATACCGGCAGAACGCTGGGTATATGCTCCCGGCCCGATAAAATTAAGACCGGCATTTTCCATACCCTCAACCATCTCGGCATCTTCTGACATAAAACCATAACCGGCAAAGATTGAGTTATACCCGTTAACTTTAGCGATATTCACTATTTGCTGAATACGCTGAGCACGCTCATCTTTATCAGCACCCGTATAATCAGGCACACGATGCACACGGTTATCCTCAGTCAACTTACGTAATTCCGGTGCCAGAGCATTGGTATAAGTAATAGAATCTTTTTCTGAAAGCAAAATACCGTAGGTATCAATACCCATCTCATCAAACACATCCATGGCTTCTTTACGAATAGGGCCACGGCATATAATTAATGGACGAAGGTCTGTACATGAAAAACTGCGAACCCACTCTGAAGAATGAGCAGCAAGCTTACGATCCCTATGGATCAACGGGTTATTCAAATAATA
>CBDUPD010000065.1:0-9245 GCA_965368985.1 uncultured Spongiibacteraceae bacterium
CCAAATTGAAAAACTTACGCTAGAGGATATAGCCCAGCACCCTATAGTCACTTATGTATTTGGTTTTACCGGCCGTTCAAGACTTGATGAGGCGTTTTTTAACCGTGGTCTTGCGCCCAAAGTAGTCTTTACAGCCGCTGATGCCGATGTAATCAAGACCTATGTTCGATTAGGTCTTGGGATAGGTATCGTTGCCAGCATGGCTTATAACCCTGACACAGACAGTGATCTTGTGTCACTGGATGCCAGTCATCTTTTCAAGCCAAGTGTGACCAAAATTGGATTCAGGCGTGGTACGTTTTTGCGTAGCTTTATGTATGATTTTATTGAGCAGTTTGCACCGCATCTTACGAAAGCAGTTGTTGATGATGCTTACAGTCGGCAGTCGAAAATGGAGCTGGATGAACTGTTTGAAGGTATGGATGTACCTACCTTATAGTTGGCGATAGGATGCCCTATATGGGTTATGGCAGTTAAAATAATGCAATAAGGCTACTTCGGTAGCCTTTTTTATTGATATTTATCTGGCAAATCTGTAGTCTCACCCAAAATTTTTGACCGTTATGGAGTGTGTCTGTGGAAATCGCATGTCTTGATCTTGAAGGGGTTCTGGTACCTGAAATCTGGATAGCTTTTGCTGAGTTAACCGGTATTGAAGAGCTTAAGGCAACTACCCGTGATATTCCTGATTACAATGTTCTTATGAAGCAACGTCTTCGTATCCTGGAAGAAAATAACCTGGGTTTGAATGATATTCAGAAAGTTATTGCTGAATTAAGCCCAATGGATGGAGCAGTTGAGTTTGTTGATTGGCTAAGAGAGCGTTTTCAGGTGGTTATTTTGTCTGATACATTCTATGAGTTTTCAGCGCCCTTAATGAAGCAGCTAGGCTGGCCAACCCTGTTTTGTCATAAGCTTGAGGTTGATGAGAATGGTAAGGTTGTCGATTATAAATTGCGTCAGGAAGACCCCAAGCGCCAATCTGTGAAAGCCTTCCATAGTTTGAATTATCGTATTATTGCAGCTGGTGATTCCTATAACGATACAACTATGTTATCTGAAGCCGAGGCAGGTATTCTGTTTAAAGCACCTGAAAATGTGATTGCTGAATTTCCACAGTTTCCAGCAGTTCATACCTATGAAGATTTGAAAAAGGAATTTATCAAGGCAAGCAATAGAGAGCTTACGCTTTAATTAAAAGTTATTTCTCTCAAGTTTCTCCAGATGCTCTAGTGAGGCTTATACAAGGCCCATCCACTCATCTTTTCTTTGGCAGCATACATGGCCACATCTGCTGCCTTTTTCAATTCATATAAATCATCGGCATGATCAGGGTATATCGCAACACCTACGCTAGATGAAATTGAAAGTTGTTTGCCGTCGTACTGAATGGCATTCTGGATATTACTATTCAATCGATTAATTAGCGGTTCCAGCTCGGTTTTGGCACGCTCTCCCTGTAATATAATGGCAAATTCATTTCCACCAATTCTGGCTGCCAGATCATCAGTGCGTATGGTTGTATTGATCTGATTAGCTACATGTACAAGTATTGCGTCTCCTGCATCATGACCAAAGCTGTCATTTATCGGTTTTAATTTATTCAGGTCTAATGAGAGTAGGGTAACCTGACTACCCATACGACGACTGCGATGTATTGCTTCATTAATTTTGTCTTCAAATCGTCGGTTATTAGCCAAACCTGTCAGGGCATCATGTGTTGCCAGATAGGTTTGTTTTTCCTGTTCCATTTTTAACTGTCTTATAAGTTTTGTTGTTAAGTCATCATAGGCAACAACCAAGGCGAGAATGGTCGATGTGAAGAAAAACCAGACCATGATTTCAACTGATTGAAGATGTATGGTTGCGATAGTTTGAGGATAGCTAAAACCGGCAATATCTATCGCAGTCAATAATGTGTAGGTTGTAAAAGTGATCAGTGCATAGATAAGACCTGCTTCACGGTTAATAAGAAGAAATGCCATGACGATAGGTACAGGCAGAAATATGGCCGTTATGCTCGACAATGGGCCACCTGTAATTGAAATGCCGGCAACAATGCCAAGCAAGGTGCTAAGAACCAGAACCTGTGCAGGAATGATATGGCTTCTACTGTTCTTTACTCTATGCAGTAAGGTGATGTGAGTACTCAGAAGAATTATACCAATAACTGTGCTGATGATGCTTCCTGGCCAGGTAAAGCCACTGATTAACGGGTAGCTAATAACAAATATCAGCAGTAACATAATTGATATCAGGCACATGCTGGCCAGAAGACGAAATGGGTAAATTTTTGTGATGTCGGAATTTTTGAGCATCTGCTCGGAAATAAAATGATCTCGACAGTCTTCGAAGTAGTGGGCGAGTTTTTTATAAAATTTCATTGAGTTTAGTGTTACATCTTCATATTATGCGAGGTAAGATAGAACTTGACAAATAACCCTATAAAATCAACGTCTTATGGCAAGAAGCGAAATTATGCATGAATGCACCCAAGTCTCGTTAGAGTATTTTAATACAGTAAAGAAGACATATACATCTATTGTTGAAATAGATGCTACACCTGAGCAGATTTTCGAAAGCTTTGAAAATGCTGATGATTGGCCAAAATGGGTGCCACCAATTACCCATGTTGAGTGGACGTCACCCAAACCTTTTGGTGTTGGAACAACGCGTACTGTGACAATGGTTGGTCTCGTTGGGAATGAAACCTTTATTGCCTGGGATTACCCTAAAAGAATGGCCTTTTGTTTTACCCATGCCTCACAGTCTTTAATTGAAAGTTTTGCTGAAGATTATGAATTAACACCATTGGATAATGGAAAAACCCGACTTGTATGGAGAATGGCAATGACGCCAAAAGGTGTTGCCAAATTCTCCATGGCAATTTTTGGGCCGTTTATGGGGTTGGGTAACCAATGGATGTTAAATAGATTCAAAAAATTTATAGAGAACCGTTATTCAAAATAGCATCTCTGAAAATAGAGAATTACAGCGTAACTTTGATGAAAATACGCTTGTTTATTTTACGTGCTATTGTTGATCCCAGGTCAAGCAGTCTCATCTGCCATCCATATCGCTTTAAAAGAGCGTTATAGGCTTCATTGGATTGATCTGACTGAAGCAGGGTGGCTTTTGCTTCTTGCCATTCCCCGGTTAATTTTCCGGTAACTGTACAAGGGCATATTTTTACGTTTTCAAAATTTCGAATACGCTTTACCTTACCTGCCTTGCCTTCTGAAAAGAGATAAAAATCATCTCCTTGCCGGGCAAACCAGACAGGTGTCTCAACCCGGCTACCATCACGTTTTTGAGTTGACAGACTCAGATAGTTTGACTGATTCCAGTTATTCATGCCGCTGAAGCATCTTGTTCGGTGATCAGTTTTAATTTAACAAGCCGCTGAGGAAGATCAACATGATCAATTTCAACAGTCACTTTTTGCTTTAATTTAAAGTTAAGTGTGTCAGATAACAATTGAAGTGAATCTTGTTTAAAGGTGAAGGGAGTGTTCAATGAGCGGACGTCAATCTGTGCATGAATATCAAAGTCAGGCAAATAGATGCCAATGGCTCGATGGTTGATCATCGAAATTTCGCCTTCGTATACCTTTCCTTTATGCTCATTGAGATACTGACATTTCAATGATAGTTCACAGTCACGTTGAGCATTGCGCACAGATTGCAGGGCATTGTTCAGGTTGGTAACAACATCTTCTTCAAGTTTCTTTAATGAGTCATCATTGATAATGGCTTTAATTATTCGATGGACAAGCAGGTCGCTGTATTTACGAATAGGAGATGTAAATGTCGTGTACGCATTAATAGCCAGACCAAAGTGAGGTGTTGAGTTTGTTGTCCACTCACTGCGTACCAGTTTCTTGCGCAAAATTTCTTTTAAAGCCAAGTCAGAATCTGAAGTATCAATAAGTCTGAATAAGTCTTTATATCCACTTAATGTATTAGCGGTTGTTTTATCAAAATCCGGGAAATGGGCATCCAGTAGTTTTTCAACACCAGGCATCTGGTCTTTCTTAAAACCATTGTGGGCAAGATAGAGTGCTGAGTCAGCTTTATTTGATAAGAAGTCTGCTGTAGCTTCATTGCAGGCCAGCATACATTCTTCAACAAGACGTTGGGCGCTATTACGTTCCATTTTTTCAATGGATGTAATCTTTCCTTTGTCATTTAACAGCAGGCGATAATCGGTATACAAGTCCATTAATAAGGCATTTTCAGTACGCCACTTTATGCGGGTATTCGCTAATTCTTTAAGAAGCTGTAAATGAGATTTTATTTCATCCGGGTAACTGGAGGCATCATTATCAAGATAGTTAGCTACCTCATCATAGTTAAGCTTTGCTTTGCTGTTGATAGCGGCTTCATAATATGTAGTATTGCTTATTTCACCTCCGGATGTGATTGTCAATTCACAAACAAGAGCCAAACGGTCAAGGCCAGGTTTTAAAGCACAGATATCTGAAGCAAGAACATCTGGAAGCATGGAAATTTTTTGACCTGGAAGATAGATTGAGCTTGCTTGTCTTGCAGCAAGTTTATCAAGTGGTGAGCCAGCATCAATAAAAGTTGCAACGTCAGCGATAGCAACATCAAGTATCCAGCCATTATCGGTCGCCCTGATACTCAAAGCATCATCAAGATCCTGTGTTGAAGCTCCGTCAATGGTAAAAAACATCTGATCTCGCATATCTTTACGAGAAGGTATTGTCTCATCAAGTTTTTGTTCGGCTGTTTGGCGTATTGCATCAAGCTCGTCCTGCTGCCAAATCTTTTCTGTAATGCCCTGTTTTACGATAGCGTAACGGTGTTCTATGAAAGGGTCATCCGGTTGCCCAATCAGAGCTTGAATTTCAGCCTGAACCCGTCCATTTGTCTTATAAGGGTGTTGTGAAATTTTAGCTGCTACCAAATCGCCTTCTTTCAGGCCTTTTCTATATTTTGGGGGAATAAATACCCAGCGGTTAAACTGGGGATGATCGGGTATTACATACATTTGATCTTTTTTGGATTTAATGACGCCAATAAACTCAGTTAATTCAGTACTGAAAAACTTTTCGATTTTGGCAATAGGTTTATCACTGTCACTATTTCCTTTTTCAAGTACAAACTGAATGTGGTCGCCTGGCAGTACTCGTTCCATTTCGGTTTGGGGGAGCAGGTACTGTTGGCCATCTTTATCGGCAATAACAAAGCCAAAGCGTTTGGAGGTGCCTTTAACAATACCTTTATCACGAGGTATTGATTCATGGATCTGTTTTTTCAGGTCTTTTAGCTGACCCAAAGCCGATTTATCTAGCATGTTGTTTTCTCAATTAAAACGGACGCCAGAATACCAAAAAACGCGCAAGCATTGAATGACTGGTGTTAGGTTTTTAATCTAATGTTAATAAAAGCTGTTTTAACGGGTGATCGCCATCAGAGCTGGGAAAATCTTCTTCAGGCCGGATTACGTCGATATTTTTGATCATGCGGCCAGTTTTGTTGACTGTTCTTTCTACAATTTCAAGCCAATTCTGAATATTAACCGCAGCAACATTATTGGTGCAAAGTAATTGGCCGCCCGGATTAGTGCAAAGCACACAGGGTTTGAGCACGCTGGGGTAGTCGCGAATCAGGTCAACAGTGCCAAATTTGCTTTTTGCCCAACGAGGCGGGTCGAGTATGACGAGACCATAAGACTTTTTGTCAAAGCGGGTAAAGTGTTGAGGTTTATTGCGTCCAGGTACCGATTGACCTGCCATTTGGCGTATAGCCAGAAAGAAATCTGATTGAATAAACGATATTTGAGCTTCATTGAGCTTGTTTAAAGATGCAGACAGGCGACCTGCATTCAATGCAGATTCTGCAAAATCAACATTGGTAACATGTTTCGCGCCATTAACAGCTGCAGAAATACCAATGCCACAGCTGAAACTAAACGTGTTTAAAACCGTTTTGTTGTTCGAAATAGTGGCTATTTTCCTGCGAGCAGCGCGAAAATCGAGGAAAAGAAGGGGATCTTGTCCGGTATGATTCATGTCGCAGTTATATTTTACCCCAAGCTCAGTGACTACGGAGGATGTCTCTGACCCATGAATGAGTTGTCGTGTTGAACGGGAATGTCGCCTTCTGTCATGGTAATAAACAGTCTCCATGCCATAAAATTCAGCTATAAACTGACGTGCATTGATATCAACTGCATGATGAAAGCTTTGTATGAGCAATTGCTTACCGTAGCGGTCGATAGTCAGGCCAGGGATGCCTTCAACTGTTCCGTGAAACAACCGGTAACAATCGGTATTTTCCTGATGGCATTTTTTCAGGAATGCTTTACGATTATCCAGCGCTAAAGTCAGCTTTTGAGTAAGGTTTGAGGAAGAAAACATAGTTATGAGTCATCGTATCGAAGAAGTATTATCCGCTAAAGTCGAAGTAGGTCAAAGCATTACTGTAAATGGCTGGTTGAAAAGCAAGCGTGACTCAAAAGCGGGGTTTTCATTTTTAAGCATTAATGACGGCTCATGCTTTGCTTCATTGCAGGCGGTAGTTGATGGAGATATTCCAAATTACAGCGATGAAATTTTAAAACTTACTGTTGGTTGCTCGGTATCAGTAACGGGAAAATTGGTTGAATCTGAAGGGAAGGGCCAGTCTCTAGAGTTGCATGCTGAAGCTGTTAAGGTTTTGGGTTGGGTAGAAGACCCTGAAACCTATCCAATAGCAAAAAAGAAACACAGTTATGAGTTTCTCAGACAGGTTGCGCATTTGCGTCCTCGAACCAATACATTTGGAGCAATTACCCGCGTTAGAAATTGTCTATCGCAGTCTATCCATCGATATTTTGATGATAATGGCTTTAACTGGGTAAATACCCCGATTATTACTGGTAATGATTGTGAGGGAGCAGGTGAGCTGTTTCGTGTAAGTACACTCGATTTACAAAACCTGCCACTAACAGATTCAGGCGGTATTGATTTTTCTGAAGACTTTTTTGGGCAAGAAACATTTCTTACGGTGTCAGGCCAGCTTAATGTAGAAACATTTTGCATGGCGCTATCTAAAGTTTATACATTTGGTCCGACCTTTCGTGCAGAAAATTCAAATACAACACGCCATTTAGCTGAATTCTGGATGGTTGAGCCAGAACTGGCCTTTGCAAATCTTGCAGATGATGCTGCACTTGCTGAAGACTTTTTACGATCAGTCATTAATAATTTGTTAGAAAAGCGGGAAGATGACCTGATATTTTTTCAGCAGCAATTAGACAAAGGTTTGATTAAACGATTAACACAAGTTGCTGAAACACCTTTTACCAATATTGAATATACACAAGCGATAGAGATTCTGAAGAAGTGTAAAAAGTCATTCGAATATCCGGTTGAGTGGGGGATCGATCTGCAAACTGAGCATGAGCGTTTTCTTGCAGAGTTTTATGTAAAAGGCCCTGTAATTATTACCGACTACCCAAAAGATATTAAAGCCTTTTATATGCGCTTAAATGACGACGAAAAGACAGTTGCTGCCATGGATGTTCTGGTTCCGGGTATTGGTGAGATTATTGGAGGCAGCCAACGCGAAGAACGGCTTGATGTTTATGATAAGCGTGTTACTGAAATGAAAATTGAAGGTGATCTCGGTTGGTATCGTGATTTAAGGCGTTATGGCACCGTACCTCATGCCGGATTTGGTTTGGGTTTTGAGCGGCTGGTAACTTATGTGACAGGTATTGAAAATATTCGGGATGCCATTCCTTTTCCTCGGGTACCACACTCTGCCAAATATTAACTGACCGGTGTTATAAAAAACAATACAAAACAAATAACTTATGAGCGACGACGATTTATTTTTACAAGAAATGGGTGATGTAACGCCCATTGTTCAAGATAAAGCGGATATTGGTAACAAGGCCGATAGCTCTGTTAATCATGATGTTCGCAGAGAAGCGGCTGTGTCTCATAAAGTTGATGATAACTATCTATCAAGCACAACCATCAAGTGGGTTGCTCCCTACGATATTATCAGTTTTAAACGACCAGGTATTCAGGATGGTGTTTTCAGAAAATTGCGTTTAGGTAGATATTTATCAGATGCCCGTCTTGATTTACACCGCATGACTATCGATCAGGCACGGAAGGCATTATTTGATTTTATCAATGAGTGCGTCGAGTATGACTTGAGAACAGTCATGTTGCTGCATGGTAAAGGTGATAGAGATCCGGATCGAAAAGCAATTTTAAAAAGTCATTCAGTACACTGGTTAGAAGAAATACCTGAAGTGATGGCTTTTCATAGTGCCCAAAAACACCATGGTGGCACAGGAGCCCTCTATATACTGCTACGAAAGAGTGATAAGGCGAAAAACCACAATCGAGAGTTACATCGTATACGCTCATGAGCAATATTCTGCAATTTAAAAAGCCCAAGGCAAAAAAGAAGAAGGGAGATACTCTATGCAAGCAAGGGCATCACAAATGGGAGATTTTTCAGGATAAGCAGTTTGATTCAAAAGAAGGTAAACTGGTAACTATTTTTCGGTGTTCTCGTTGCAGTAAGCAAAAGACAAAACTCCTTTAATTCGATCTGATTGAGTGCCCCTAATGACTCCTGAACGTATTGCCCGACTGCATGCTGTATTAGCCAAACGTCAACCCGACTTAACGGTTATAACTGATCATGTCCACAAGGGAAGAAACCTTTCTGCGATTGTAAGAACAGCAGATGCTGTCGGTATTGGTAAAGTGTACTCTGTAATTAATGATGAAGATTATCGCTCTTTTAGAGGTACTGCCAAAGGCAGCCATCAATGGGTTGAGGTGAAGAGAATGCCCACTATTGAAGAGACAATTCGTCCGTTAAAAGAGCAGGGATTTCAGATTGTTGCTGCTGACGTTACTCCAGAAAGTTGTGATTACAAAGAGGTTGATTACACGAAACCGACGGCACTGTTACTCGGTGCTGAAAAAAATGGTTTAAGTGATATTGCTCGTGAGCATGTAGACCAGTTTGTGACTGTGGCAATGGCAGGTATGGTTGAATCATTTAACGTTTCTGTGGCTGCCGGTATTATTTTGACAGAAGCTTTGTATCAACGCCAACAGGCAGGGCTGTATGATAGTGTGCGACTCCCTGACGATGAATATCGGCGACTTTTCTTTGAGTGGGGTCATCCCAAAATCAAGGAATTTTGCATTAATAAGAATATTGAATACCCTGCTCTTGATAAAGAGGGTGAGAATGAAAACCCTT
>CBDUPD010000066.1:0-9224 GCA_965368985.1 uncultured Spongiibacteraceae bacterium
AACCACCAGGAATTTTACCACCAGCGTATGTACGCTCTTGATAAAATACTGACAAAGGGAAAAAATCTTGTCCGGGCTTGGCAGTTTTAGCACCTACAACAGTTGCCAAAACAGTTACATCATCCATCGATGCCAACACAGCACCGGTTGCCTGACGAGCTATACGGCCAGTCTCGAGGGTAATTTCATGCTTACCATACTTTACTTTTTTTATTACGGGATTCACTTATCTCTTCTCCATTATTTGCATTTCTGACCTACCATAGAATCTAAATTGCAAAACGGCCCTAAAGAGGGCCGATTACAAAAAAAATAATATCGCCAGCAAATGCTTTCTTAGCGACGCAAACCTAAACGCTTAATCAAGGTAGCGTAACGTTCGTTATTTTTTCTTTTCAAGTAGTCCAACAATTTACGACGCTGGTTAACCATACGAATCAGACCACGACGTGAGTGATGATCTTTTTTGTTTATTTCAAAATGACCTTGCAGCTTGTTAATATTGTGAGTTAACAATGCTACTTGAACTTCTGGTGAACCTGTATCACCTTCAGCTTGTTGGTAATCTTTTACAATCTCTGCTTTTTCTTCAACACTTAAAGACATTTTATCTACCTTTTATCTTCGTTAAATATGCTATAAATTTGGCCTGTCCGTGCATATTTACAGACAGGTCATCACTTTTTAGGCTATTCAGAACAGCCTGCTTGCACGCAAACCTAATTGTTTGCAATTAAACGACGCGGCGTAATTCGCCCATCATCCAATACTTCACCAACCCCCAGAAAGGTACCGCTTTCTTCTCGAATACGAACCAGACCTTCAATTGGCGCCTTGGGCACCAGTACCGCTTGACCAAGCCGCACATAATACCCTGCTGAGTCAGTAACTTCCACTAAAGGAAGATGATTTACTGCTTCTTCTGGCGGAATCAGCAAATTATCCATCTCAACGTAGTCTTCTTTGGCCTTTTTTGCCTCTAATTCTTCAATAGTTGTGCAATTTTGCTCATCAAACTGGCCAACTTGTACCCGGTGAAGCTTGCTCAAGTGCGCACCAACGCCCAAAACAGCGCCAATATCGACAGCAATAGAACGAATATAAGTACCTTTACTGCATTTTATATAAACATCTGCCTCAGGTTGCTCCCCACCTCGAAATTCCAGTAATTCAAAACTGTAGATAGTAACTGCCCGGGCTTTACGCTCAATCTCTTTGCCTTCTCTAGCCATTTTATACAATGGCTGTCCATTGACCTTCAAAGCTGAGTACATAGGCGGAACCTGTTCAATATCCCCCTGAAACCCTGGCATGGCGGCTAAAAAATCAGCTTCAGTAATACCCGCAGCATCGCTCACTTGCAGCACTTCTCCTTCAGCATCCCCGGTATCAGTTAACTCACCAAACTTGATGGTTGCCTTATAGGATTTATCGGCATTCAGTAAATATTGGGAGAACTTGGTTGCCTCACCCAGACAAATGGGTAAAACACCCGTAGCCATAGGATCAAGGCTTCCGGTATGTCCGGCTTTTTGGGCAAAAAAGAGGCGTTTTACAGTTTGCAGGGCGTGGTTTGAGCTGCCACCTTGCGGCTTGTTCAGCAAGAATATGCCATCAACCGGGCGGCCTTTACGACGACGAGCCATTAATCTTCCGTTTCTGTATCCGACGGTTGGTCAGAAGATCCAGAATCATGCTCATCAAAATAGAAACGAAGCGATGGCGTAGTACGCATACTGTTTGATTTTGCTATCTTGGAACGTAGAAAGCCTGCAGCACCATTTAAAACCTTCAAAGGCTCTTCCATGGCTTCTTTATTATCACAACCCAAAACAGTGACATAGATTTTGGCATAGCCCAGATCTCGACTTACCTCAACATCGGTAACACCCACCATACCCAGACGAGGATCACGCAACTCAAACTGTATAAGCTGCGATAGCTCCTTGCGAAGAAAATCCGCTATACGCTGTGAACGACCAAACTCTCTTGCCATAGGTAATAATGTACACCTTACAGTGTACGAGCAACCTCTTTGGTATCAAATACTTCAATCTTGTCACCAGATTTAACGTCTTGATAGCCTTTCACACCGATTCCGCATTCAGTACCACTGCGCACTTCGTTAACATCATCTTTAAAACGACGAAGTGATTCCAGCTCGCCCTCATAAATAACGACATCATCACGCAGAACACGAATAGGCTTATTACGGTATATAGTGCCCTCAAGCACCATAGAACCAGCAATAAGACCAAACTTGGGTGATTTGAAAGTATCACGTACTTCAGCAACACCGACAATTTCTTCTCGCAATTCAGGAGACAACATTCCTGTGAGTGCTTTGGTTACATCATCAATAACATCGTAGATAACGCTATAGTATCTCAAGTCAACTGCTTCGTTTTCGATAATAGCTTTAGCTGAATTATCAGCACGAACGTTAAAACCAAAAATAACCGCATTGGATGTCAGCGCAAGGTTGGCATCATTCTCTGTAATACCGCCTACACCTGAAGTAATAACATTAACCGCTACCTCATCATTACCTATTTCAAGCAAGGCATTCTGTAGCGCCTCAAGAGAACCACGCACATCGGTTTTCAAAACAATATTCAGCTGTTGCTTCTCTGCCTGCCCCATGTTCTCAAACATGTTTTCAAGTTTTGATGCCTGCTGACGAGCCAAACGTGCCTCACGAGTACGCTGATTACGGAACTCGGCAACTTCACGGGCTTTTTTCTCGGATTCAACAACAAAGAATTCATCACCTGCACTTGGCGCACTACCCAAACCAAGAATCTCAACAGGAATTGATGGCCCCGCTTCTGTTGTAGGCAATCCGGCTTCATCAACCATCGCACGAACACGCCCAAACGATTCACCTGCAAGCACAATATCACCGTGCTTTAAGGTACCGTTTTGTACTAACACAGTAGCAACAGCCCCACGCCCTTTATCAAGACGTGACTCAACAACAATACCCTTGGCAGGAACATCTGAAGCAGCCTGCAATTCAAGCAGCTCAGCCTGAAGTAGAATTGACTCTAACAGGGTATCTATACCTTCACCTGTATGCGCAGACACAGGAACAAACTGCACATCACCACCCCAGTCTTCAGGAATAACATCTTTCGCTGACAACTCATTTTTAATACGATCAGGGTCAGCGCCTTCTTTATCCATTTTGTTAACGGCTACAACGATAGGAACGCCAGCTGCACGCGCATGTTGCACAGCTTCTTCAGTTTGCGGCATTACGCCATCATCAGCAGCTACCACAAGAATAACAACATCGGTACTTTGCGCACCACGAGCACGCATGGCAGTAAATGCAGCATGTCCCGGCGTATCAAGAAATGTAATCATTCCTTTATCGGTTTCGACATGATATGCACCGATATGCTGGGTAATACCACCCGCTTCACCACCGGCAACATGTGTTTTACGAATATAATCAAGCAGTGACGTTTTACCATGGTCAACGTGACCCATTACAGTAACTACCGGCGCACGATGCTCCATAGTACCCTGATCACCGCCCAAACCCTGAATCAAATCATCTTCAAGTGCCGTTTCACTAATAAGTTTAATTTTGTGACCAAACTCTTCTACAACCAGTGACGCGGTATCCTGATCAAGCGCCTGATTAACAGTCGCCATCACTCCCATCTTCATCAGCTCTTTGATCAGTTCGCCAGCTTTAACATTCATTTGTGATGCTAACTCACTCACAGTGATGAATTCTGTCATCTCTACTTCATGAACTCGCTTCTCGGTCGGCTTCTCAAAGGCTTGCTGATTCACATTGAGACGTTTTAACTTACGACGACCGCCTCTACTACCCTCTTCTTCATACTCACCATCAGATGTCATGTGAACATGAATATTATGTCCACGAGACTTACCACGCGCACCTCGTTCACCTTTTTTAACTTTAAGCTTTTTGTTTTTATCATCGTCTTCTTGCTTGGCAGACGGGGCTTCTTTAAGACGCTTTTTCTTGGCCGGCTCTTTTTTAGCATCAGCACCTTCTGATGCTCCTGCTTTATGAACTTCAGCAGCTTTTGACTTCTCAGCTATAGCTTGACGCTTCAATTCTTCTTCAGCTTTAAGCTTGTCTTCTTTGGCTTTTGCAAAAAGAGCCATCTCTTTCTCAAGAGCTTCTTCAGCCTCTTTTTCCCTACGCTTTATGGCAGCTAACTGACGTAAAACTTCAGGATCATTCGGGTCTTTCTTGGCTCTAGCCTCAAGTGCTTCTTTCTCGGCATTTTGAGCATCAAGTTCAGTTTGCGCAGCTGCTTTAGCCTTTGCTTCAGCCGCAGCTTGTTCAGCAGCCAACTCCTCAGCAATAGTGAGCTCAACAGGCTCTGCATCAACCCTGGCCTTTTCAGATTTAACTTCTTCAGCAAGCTCTTCAGTCGTACGCTTAACATATGTACGCTTTTTACGTACTTCAACATTAACGGTTTTTTTGCTCTGCCCTGCAGCAGATTTTAAAGTACCCAAAGTCTTACGTTTTAGCGTAATCTTTTTAGGCGCTTCAGCTTCTCCACCATGACTGCTTTTCAAATAAGCCAGCAGGGTATGCTTGTCTTCATCCGAGATAACTTCATCTTCAGAATTATGAGACAAACCTGCATCTTTCATTTGAGCCAGCAATTTATCGACTGGCGTGCCGACTGTATCCGCTAACTGACTGACTGTAACTTCTGCCATTAATCTTTCCCCTATCGACTTTATATTGCCGGATAGTTTCTATTCATCTTCTTCAAACCATGGCGCACGTGCTGTCATGATCAATTTTCCAGCACTTTCAGCGTCTAATTCCAACTCTTCAATATCCAGCAATTCTTCTACAGCTTGCTCTGCCAGATCTTCCATAGTAACAATACCTTTACTCGCTAACAGGTAAGCTACATGCTTATCCATTCCTTCCATAGACAGCAAATCTTCAGCTGGCTCACTATCACCCAACTGCTCTTCTTTAGCTATTTCCTGGGTCAACAATGCATCTTTTGCTCTGGATCGAAGTTCTTCACAGATCTCCTCATCAAAGCCCTCAATAGCTAACATTTCTTCAAGAGGTACGTAAGCCACTTCTTCTAACGAGGTAAAACCTTCCATCACCAGTACTTCAGCAAACTCTTCGTCAACATCCAGTGCTTTAATGAATATATCCATTACCTCACCAGTTTCTTCCTGTTGTTTTTCTTCCCAATCTTCAGAACTCATCACATTGATGCGCCAGCCTGTTAATTCAGAGGCCAGTCGAACATTTTGACCACCACGACCAATAGCCTGAGCCAAATCAGCCTCGGATACAGCTACTGCCATCGATTCAGCATCTTCATCAACCACAATCGACTCAACTTCTGCCGGAGCCATAGCATTAATCACCAACTGGGCCGGATTATCATCCCAAAGAATAATATCAACACGCTCATTATTCAGCTCGCCAGAAACTGCCTGCACACGTGAACCACGCATACCAACACACGCACCAACCGGGTCAATACGTCCATCATTGGTTTTTACAGCAATTTTAGCTCTCAAGCCCGGATCACGTGCCGAACCCTTTATCTCAATAACTTCTTCAGCAATTTCCGGCACTTCAATCTTGAACAACTCAACCAGCATCTCAGGACATGAGCGACTCAATAACAACTGAGGACCTCTGTTCTCGGTGCAAATATCTTTGAGTATCGCCCTAACACGATCACCCATACGGAAAATTTCACGACCGATAGTCTCTGACTTAGGCAACAAGGCCTCTGCATTATTACCAAGATCAACAATAATATTGTCGCGAGTAACTTTTTTAACGGTACCGTTAATCAGCTCACCCAAACGATCTTTGTACTGGTCAACAACCTGAGCACGCTCAGCCTCACGAACCTTTTGTACAATCACTTGCTTGGCAGTCTGCGCAGCAATACGTCCAAAGCCGATATTTTCTACCTGCTCCTGATATACATCACCTACTGCCAGATTCTTATCTGCCTCAAGAGCTTCTTCGGTGGTGAACTCTGTACCCAGAATTGCCATGTGATCATCAGCAACAACTGTCCAACGACGAAACGTTTCGTAGTCACCTGTTTCACGATCGATAATCACAAGAATATCAGACTCTTCGTCGTGATAACGTTTTCTGGTTGCCGTTGCCAAAGCCTCTTCTATCGCTTCAAATATGATGCCTTGATCAACACCTTTCTCATTTGAAACAGCTTCTGCAACTTGAAGTATCTCTTTGTTCATATTACAGCCTCGCCCAGCTACCCTTTAGATACAATATTCGCTTTATCAATTGATTCGATCGGTAATACATACTCTTCATTATCTACCTGAAGAATAATATCCTCACCCTCAATTGCCGTTAATACACCTGAAAACTTGCGACGACCATCAAATGGCGCACTCAATCTCAGCTTTAAAAATTCACCTACATAGAGTTGGTATTGTTCCAGCTTAAACAGCGGTCTATCCATACCTGGCGAAGAAACTTCAAGCGTATAATGCGTCTGAATCGGATCTTCGACATCAAGAATACCACTCACCTGATGGCTTACTGCTGCACAATCATCAACTGTTATTCCGTTGGGGCTATCAATATAAATGCGCAAAGTACTATGACGACCCTGGGAAATAAGCTCTACACCCCACAAATCATAATTCAACGCAGTGACAGCAGGCTCTATAAGCTGTTGAACTAGTTGAACATTTGCCACTTTACTCAATCTCCACCAACAAAAAATGGGCACAAGGCCCACTTAAAACTCGTCACCATAAACAACATCGGCAACGCTATTTATTAAAAAAGCCCATATAGGGCTTTTCAATTCAAATCTAAAACAGAGCGCGATTATAGTGTCAGACCCCCGCAGGGTCAACCGATACCGGCAGATATAGAGAAATTCATATGTTCTTCATATGAACCATCTTCCACAGACCGGAGACTACCCCTGCAGATAACAGAATCATCTATCACGGCAAACTCTCTCGACACATAAAAAACATCCGATTGGGTGCTTTTTATTATGGTGCCGACAAATTTTGGAAAAATTTGGACAACCTTCAGGTTGCCCGCAGGGCGAGTATCAGGATGAGACGAGTCAATGCGGGACGCAGTCCCGCTCGAGAAACAAAAAAGGCGCATAATATGCGCCTTCCTTAATTTGGTGCCGAGAGCGGGACTTGAACCCGCACGAGCATAGCTCACTACCCCCTCAAGATAGCGTGTCTACCAATTCCACCACCTCGGCCTATTTGTCTAGAGAGCTTTATTTGACGGGAATCTCACTATCTGGAGCATCAGGTATTTCAGATGCCGGTATCTCTGAAGTCTCTTCAAGTGAAGGCACCTCATCAGAAACCTGTGTTTCTGTCATCACGGGTATCTCATCATCTATCGAAGGCATCTCAATCACTTCTTCAACTACAGGTTGACCATCAATCAGGTCTTCAAGAGCCATACTTTGCTGCTTGGCAAAATAAGCCAGCGTTAAGCTGGTAACAAAAAATACCGTAGCAAAGATTGCTGTAGCGTGTGTTAACAGGTTACCACTGCCTTGCACACCTAATACAGTTTGCGAACCACCTGAGCCAAACGAGGCCCCCATATCCGCACCCTTACCTTGTTGAATCATGATCAAACCCACCATGGCGATTGCTGCCAAAGCGTGGACAATTAATACGAGTTGTTCAAGCATGCTTTACTCCGCTGCCTTGCATATTGCGCTAAATTCTTCTGCCTTCAAAGCAGCACCGCCAACAAGGGCGCCATCTATATCTACCATTGAAAACAAACTGGCTGCATTATCAGCCTTTACACTACCACCATAAAGAAGCTGAAGTTTTTCAGCCACCTCTTTGTCAAACCCTGCCATTACCTGGCGAATATGCGCATGAACTTCTTGCGCCTGTTCAGGGCTTGCTGTTTTACCCGTACCTATCGCCCATATGGGCTCATACGCGATCACTGCATTGCTGAATGAAGTAATACCTACCTTTTCAACAACTGCTTTTATCTGACCTGAAATAAAGGCTAATGTTTCGCCCCGCTCTCTTTGATCAAGGTTTTCACCTACACACAAAACAGGTACAAGGCCCGCACTTTGTGCCTGTAAAAACTTATTGGCAACAACCAGATCACTCTCATCGTAATATTCACGACGCTCAGAATGACCGACCAACACATATGCCGCACCAACATCTGCCAACATTTCTGCTGAAACCTCACCAGTATATGCACCAGAACCTGCTGATTCAGCACATACATTCTGCGCACCAAGAGAAATCTCACTGCCGGCAATTCTGGCTGAAACATCACTTAAATACAAAGTCGGAGGACAAACTACTACTGTAGATTTTGATCCTGCACCCAATAATGAGAGCAAACCTGACACCAGCTTATCGTTCTCTGACAAACTGCCATGCATTTTCCAATTGCCTATCACTAATGGTTGACGCATGTTACCCCCAAAAAATGGTGGCCAATCTTACCTAAGTGTTTTAAAACATACAAGCATGAGCTGCACATACCTTATACAACTCACTTAAGACCCGGCTATTTCAACGACTTTAGCCAGTTTTTCTACCAGCTTTTCTACCTGAGCAGAATCATTTCCTTCTATCATCACTCTTACCAATGGCTCAGTACCTGATGGACGCAGCAATACTCGGCCATTACCCGCCAAAGCCTTCTCAACTTCAGCTACAGCACTCAGCACATCAGCGTGCCCGGCAATTCTCTTATTATCGCTCACTTTCACATTTATCATTTGCATCGGAAATTTTGACACACCCTGCAAAGCTTCTTTCAGGGTTTTGCCACCCACCTTAAGTGCCTCCAATACTTTAAGAGCCGAAATAATCCCATCACCCGTAGTGGTAACATCTGCACAAATCAGATGCCCTGAAGACTCACCGCCTAATAACCAGCCATTTTCCCGCATTGTCGCTTTCACGTAACGATCACCGACATTTGCACGTTCAAATTGCATATTTAGCGACTGTATTGCCAGCTCGATACCCATGTTAGTCATCAACGTACCAACCACACCGGCAAAACCTGCCTCAGAAGGATCTCTCTGTGAGGCAATAAGATATAATAATTCATCGCCATCTATCAGACGACCATCAGAGTCAACAAACATCACTCTGTCGCCATCACCATCCAATGCGATACCAAGATCAGCATTAGCCTCTACAACCTTAGCTCTTAA
>CBDUPD010000067.1:0-9090 GCA_965368985.1 uncultured Spongiibacteraceae bacterium
GTGAAGTGGGTGTATGCCTTATACGCCAGACCAAAATGCCCCTTGTTGTCTGGCTCATACACGGCCTGACTCATGGATCGCAGCATCATGGTTTGAATCAGGTGAAAATCATCGCGGCCTTCTATCTGGTGAAACAGTTTTTGGTAATCAAGTGGTGTGGGGTCGTCGCCACCAGTAAGGTGTAAGCCCAGCTCACCGATAAACTTGTTCAGGTTGCCGAGTTTTTTCTCTGTTGGTCCTTCATGCGATCGATACAGGGCAGGTATTTGATGTTTTTGTAAAAAGCTGGCGGTAGAGACATTGGCGCACAGCATGCATTCTTCAATCAGCATGTGGGCATCGTTTCTGTAAACCGGAACAATCGAATCAATCTTGCGATGTTCATCAAAAATAAAACGGGTTTCGATAGTTTCAAATTCAATGGCACCACGCTTTTCACGTTGGGTACGCAAGACTTTGTAAAGATTATGCAGCTCATCGATATGTGGAAGTAAATCAGTATAACTTTTTCTGATTAAGCTCCCGCTATCGTCTTTTTCGGCTAACATTTTGCCAACTTCGGTATACGTCAGGCGGGCATGAGAGTGCATAACGCCTTCGTAAAACTGGTAACCCGTTAAACGACCATTGGCACTAATAGTCATTTCGCACACCATGCATAATCTGTCGACAGAAGGTTTCAGGGAGCACAAGCCGTTAGATAATTGTTCGGGAAGCATGGGGATAACGTTTTCAGGAAAATAAACCGAAGTGCCTCTTAATTGGGCTTCATTATCAAGTGCAGTATTGATACCGACATAATGAGAAACATCAGCTATGGCTACAAAGAGTCTCCAGCCGCCGCCAGTTTTTTTCTCGCAATAAACTGCGTCATCAAAGTCTCGTGCATCTTCACCGTCAATGGTAACCAGTGGCAGTTGGCGAAGGTCAACACGTAGGGCCTTGTCTTTGGTGTTAGGTTCTGGTGCCAGTTTTTCTGTTTGAGCTAATACTTTTTCAGGCCATTCGAAGGGGATGCCAAAATTACGTACAGCAATTTCTATCTCCATTCCTGGTGCCAGTTCATTGCCTAATACTTCTACAATAACGCCCTTGGGTGGACGTCTGGCATCAGGTTGGCGAGTGATTTCAACCACAACAATTTCTTCGTGGTTTACTTTTATTTCGAATCCCTGGTCAATAAAAATTGTGTGCTGAATTTTTGGATTATCGGGAACCACACGCATGCGATGTTCTTCAATAAATAGCTTGCCAACAACTTTGTGGGTGTTGTGCTCGGTAACCTCTACAATTTCGCCTTCCAGTTTTCCCTTATTGCCATGTTTAATAACGCAGGCATTTACTTTATCGCCATCAAATACCTTACGCATTTCATTGTAGTGCAGGTAAAGGTCTTCGCTGCCATCATCAGGAATGACAAAGCCATAACCATCTTTATGTGAAGAAACTCTTCCGCTAATCAGTTCTCCTCGGTCGGGTATGCTGAATATTCCTTTACGATTCTGAGCGAGCTGGCCTTCGCGAACCATGGCTTTAAGTCTGCGTTGTAATGCAATCTGGTGATCGTCACCATCAAGTTTGAGTTTGTGAAACAGAGCACTGCTTGTCCATGCAGTGTTATCGTTCTGAATCATATCTATAATGAATTCTCTGCTTGGAATGGGGTTGTCATATTTTGCAGCTTCCCTGCTTGCATGTGGGTCTTTAATTCGAGATTTTTTTCTCATGTATACCTTGGGTTATATTTTTAAAATAATAAATAGTTAAGCCAGTATAGTCTGTAAGACGACTGGTAAAAAATGATTGGGTTGTGAGGAAGTAATTTTATGGAATTTGTATCAGTAAGTTAGACGGGTCATTTTCTCAGGCCTTCATTCAGCTCACAGCCTTCAATAAAATCGGCAAGTTGTTCGGGTGTTGGCCACTCGGAACTCTCAACAAAATAGAGTAATGCATATTGTGCGTCGTTGCGGCTATTGAATGGCCCAACTTCGAAGCCTTCTCGAGTACGAAAAAACCAGAACTTGTCTTTTTTTAAGATGCGGTCGGTTTTTCCATGCTTTTTTTTATTTGAGTCTGCAGAGCGAGACTTACTAAAAAGCTTTGAGAACATTGCAATACCTTTTAGCCATAACTGGCGGTCAAGAATTGTACAAAGTTATTCTACATGATTTTTTTAAAAAGCGGAAACACTATAGGTGCAATATGTTGATTTTACGAAAGAAAGCCCCGCTTTCGCGGGGCAAGTGGGGTGAGTTGGTGAATCAGGCGGCACATCTGACAAAGTATTGAGCCTGGTTTGTGCGCCCAAAGTTGTCAATGGAGGCCGGTTTTAACACGGCCAGGACGTGATTGTTGTGATCGTATACATAGGTCTTTTTACCTTTATTCTTAACTTTTTCGCCAGCGGTGGTGCGAAGAATTTGACGAAACTGTGAATAGTCAACTTGTTGCAGGTTTTTTGGCATCGTTTTATTCCTCTGCTATCTGTATTTTTGTACAGTATATGTATGAATTTACAGTAGTGCAAGTTTTTATTGTTTATATATACAGTATTTTTTGATTTTTAATGTAATCGTTGTTCAGGTGTTCTGATTATTGAGGGGTTTTTGTATCGGTTTTTGGTTTATTCCTGAAAATAAAAATTCTACAGCTGTAGAAATGCAAAAGAAGGCAGCTGTTGCCTGAAAAAATAGCATTACGCTGCTTTTTTCAAGTTAGCCAGTATAGGCATTTTTGTGATGTGTTATGGTGGCTGCGCTGTATGGCGCGCAATTTGGGTATTTCTACAGTTCAAAAGAGTGCAAGATCGATATTCGTTGCCCGGCAGTCGTTTTAACTGAAAAGATTAAAGTCTATAAAGCAAATGTGGTGGATATTTACTGTAAATTGAATGTGTATTGACATTTATCAAGGTAATATTGATCGGTATCTATAGGTTAATAGATGTAGCAAGAGTGATGGCCGGTAGAAATATATAGATAGGCGTTGTTTTAAGGAAAACCATATGTGAACTAGGTTTGATGAATGGTTAAAACCTTAAAATAACCCTTGTCTCAAGCTTGCAAGTTGTAGAAAGCCTAATATAATTATCGCCATTGTGATTGTTTTGAATGAAAGGTTGTCCATAAATTAGATGCTGAATATAAAAATAAGAATTATTTCGAGAGTTTAAATCGTTTGATCGACCTCTTAAATATTAAAGTTCTTTTATATATTTAGTCGCTAAGTGCATATTATTTGTTGACATGGTGACCTTTTGTGATAACAATTCGAGAACTGATTTTGACCTCCGCATTTTTTAAGGTGGATCGTCTTAGGGGAATTGCCGTTTTATTGAGTACTTCGGTAAATAAATTAAGCGGTAATAGGTGGTCAAATTTAGTGTGTGTTGCAACTGTCGTTAGGGCAGCATGGTGGTTTTAGCCGCAACAAAATTGCTTGAGCAATCAAATGAAAGAAAGTATTAATACAAAAAAAGGTTATAACAAAAGGAGTAACCATGTTTAAGAAAAAAGCGCTTACAACTGCCGTACAGGCAGCGATGGTCGTTTCAGCTGCAACACTGATGCAGGGCTGTAATCTTGCCGAAGAAAGTAGTACTAGTCGAGTTTCTGGTACATTCGAGCAAGTAAAAGCCCCAACTGGTACAGTAATTGGTGTTGTACAAGATACGAACGGTAATCCAATCAAGGGTGCCAAAGTTGTATTAGGTGGTAAAACTACCAGTACAAATATTGGTGGCCAATATCAATTTAATAACGTTGCTGTAACAAACGTTGCTGGTATCAGCGATGACACAGCTAACGCGTCAAACATTCAGTTGACAATTATTCCGCCAGCTAAAAATGACGGTCTTAGATATTTGGGTGCAACAGTAACAGTTTATGCTGAAGCTCAAATTGACGGTCAAGAAAATGACGAATCTACTGCTTCAGACCAAACGGGTAACCAGGTTACTACGTTCATTGATGGCTTTACAGCATCAGCTGGTACAGCAGTTCTTCCAAGACTAAACGCAACAGTTACTGGTGTTCTTCGTGATAACAACACTGGTGAAATTATTGCTAACCAGGAAGTTGCTCTTGACTTCGAAAGCACCGCAGCTCAACAACAACAGCAAGGTCATGACGGTATTTCAGCTTCATATGCTACCTATACTTACTACACAATGACTGGCACTGATGGTTCTTTCACTATCACTGACGTTCCTAACGACTCTTGTTTACGTTTTGTAGTTGGTAACTATACAGTTAATGGTGCTGATTATAATTCTTGTTCTTCAGGTGATGTTTTAACAAACGACGAAGTTCAAGTAGTTAATGTTGAAGACCTTTGGGTTACTCCTCACACAGGTGGTGATGACATCAACCCATTCGTAGCAATGGTTTCTGGTGTAATCCCTGACTCTAAAGTTCTTGATAAAGGTGTTGACGGTACTGCTGGTATTACAATTACTTTCACAGAAGCACTTGCTGCTACTTCTGATGGTGAATACCTGCTTGAAGTTGTTGATACAACTAACCAGGCCTTTATCACTCTATCTTCTGTTTCGTTTGCAGCTGATGGCCGTAGCGTAACATTTACAACTGCTTCTCCACTTCCTGAAGGTGTTGAGCTGGATGTTAACCTGGCGCGTGCTGACTTCATCGATTTGGCGGGTAATGCCATTGTTGATGGTGACAGAGCAAATACTATTGACCCATTCGGTGCTACTGTTTCAAGCATTCCTGAGAGCGAAGTTAGTTCAGGTAAAGTTGACTGGATTCGTCTTGAGTTATGTACCTGGATTGATGCTAACCTTGATGCACAAGCCGTTACTAACCTTGTACAGCTTGATGAAGATACAACTGGTAACAATGACGGCGCTGTTGTTCAAGCATTGAATGATGCGTTCCGTGATACTGTTGACGGTGATAACAATAACGATTTCAACGGTTTGAACAACGTTGATGATGATGATAGTGCTGGTGGTCCAGATACTGAAGAGCGTTTGACTGCTCTGTCTCATGCTATCTCTGGTTCTACTGATGTAGACAGCAATGTTGCATTGGTATCATTTGATGCGTCTAACGCTTCTTACTACCAAATCTCTGTAAGTGATGCTGGTTTGGGTCTTGAGTTTGGTGATGATGCAACTGACGGTATCGACGGCGATGCAACTGACGGCTTCGGCGACGGTGTTGCAGTAATGTCTGATAACATTCAAGATCTAGATGGCGGCACAGCTTTCAATGACAACACTGTAGAAGATCAACAGTTTACTGTTACTGATGGCGGCACTGCATTCTTCGCGATTGCTACTGCAAACCCGGGTGATGTTGTAACTATTACTCCATATGATGATTTGGGTTATGTGGGTACTTCAGCTAGCCTGGCGCTTGTTGATAACGTAGCTCCAACAACTATCGTTCAAAGCTCTTACGGTATTGGTGATGATATTGCCAGTGGTATAACTTTGAATAACTACGGCGATGGTGCTGAATTAGCTCAATCTGGTGCGGTAGCTGTTAATGGTACACCTAACTTCAACGTGACAATCGGTCTGCTAGATAATCTTGATGAAGATTCAGATGGTCTTCTTGAAGATAACATTCTTGAAGAAGAATTGACTGACCATAACAAGATTAACGCTGCAAGCCCTGCAAATGACAAGCGTTACATCCAGTCTGACCAGGTTTATGATAGAACAGCATGGGCCGTATTTGCTGCAAATCTTAGCCGTACAGTTGGTGTGGCGTTCTCTGAAGACGTAGTTCTTACAGGTACTCCAGCTTATAACGGTACTGTTGCTCTAACTGGTTATGTTGAGCACAACGATATTACTACAGTAGTATCTTCTAACAGTACTCAAGATGATGGTGAAGCAGTAAATGCTGATCTTATCAATGTAACTGTTGCTGACGTAATGGCTCTGGCTAATACTGATCACGGTTCGGTATTGAACTTTGCTGGTGCAATTACTGATAGTGCTGGTAATACAACCACTACAGCTTCTGTTGTAATCAACGATATGCTGCCTCCGTTCATCACAGATGCACGATACAATGGTTACAATCTTGTTATCACCTTTAATGAGGCGATTAACCCTCAAGAAGGCGATGATATCTGGTTTGCTGATGGTGAAACTGCTGGTATCGGTGATGGTAATGCTCAAGACTTGTACTTCGAGCTTGATCAAAGCACTGTAGATGCATGGGCAGCAGGTACAGGTAGCAACACTGCTAATGTTCTTGAGATTCCAATGTCTGACTGGGCTAATGATAACGGTTCTGAAACTGGTACAGATTGGGATGAGTTCTTCGATATAGGTGACTTTGTTGAAGAGATCGCTGTTGTATCTCACGCAACCATTCAAACTAACGTAGCTGATGTTCGTGGTAACACTCAAATGGGTGAAGCTTGGAACTTCTGGGCTGGTGGTCCTGATAACTGGAATGGTCCAACAGGTGAAGGTCTTGAGCCTGTAGGTTTCGCTATCTACAACACTATTCAGGATTTCGTTGTAACAGTTGATGAAACTGACTTCGATACTGCTGGATCTGATGGTAATGGTGCTCTAGGTGGCGACTTGTTTGTATTAACCTATGACTCTAACCATGCTCTTGATCTTGAAGATACTTGGGGTTTAACAGACCTGAATGATGGTGGTACTCTGGATGCTGCTGACGTGGCTGCATTGTTCTCATTCACAGCTGGTACTTGTGTTATCGAAACAGCTGGTGGTACAGATACCGGTGGTGTTTACACTTATGATACTGCTACTAGTACTTATGAGTTAGAAATCACTATTGAGACTACTGCTGATTGTATTACAGATGGCAATGACACAGTTGAGCCAAATAGCCCATTTGAATCTATGTGGGATATTGCTGACTTAAGTCAACAGCCTGATATTGATAACTAATATATTGGTAACAATATAGCTAGTTAAAGCGGAGCTTAGGCTCCGCTTTTTTTTGCCTGAAATTTAGTTAAAGGTATGAATAATAAGCAGTAGATTAAGGTACACTAATGGGCTACACGCAAAGTTTAAATAGTAGGTAGAGTTAAATAATGTTAGAAGAAGACTTGTGTCACCATGGTTATAAGGCAACATGTGAGCAATGCAGATTGTCTGCCTTATGTTTGCCGATTGCTTTGCACGATGAAGAAATCGTTCGCCTTGATGCAATCGTGAAGCATCCCAAGCCTCTGCAGAAAGGTAATCGTATCTATTTTGAAGGAGATGAGTTTACATCTGTGTATGCGGTGCGATCGGGTTGTATAAAAACCTATAAAACCACAGAAGAAGGTGAAGAGCTGGTCACCGGCTTTTATTTTCCAGGAGAAATTTTTGGATCTGATGGCATAGTTAATAAATATTATATGGTGTCAGCAGAAGCACTGGATACCACAGCAATCTGCGAGATTCCATTCAATCAACTTGAGAAGTTGAGTAGTGAGATACCAGAACTCATGCATCGATTTTATGAAGTCATGAGTAATGAGATAGTGCAAGACCAGCAATTTATAGCCATGCTTAATAAAAGTAACTCAGAGCTGCGCCTGGCGTCACTGTTGTTAAATATATCAAGCCGCATAACGAGAGAGCAAGATTACGCTGCCAATTTCAGTTTGCCCATGACACGTGGTGATATAGCTAATTATCTCGGATTAACCATTGAGACAGTAAGCCGAATAATCGGAAAGTTCAAAAAAAGTGGCCTGATCGAAATATCAGGCAATAATGTTTCGATTAATACCATTCCCAAGCTCCGTCAGCTGACAGAGGGGCAGCAAGTCGCCTGATATCCCTTTCGGGAACATTTCAATCGATCTAAATTTGTTCGTATCTTCGTGTATAGAGAAGGGGTCTTTGAGTGGTACCCGGTAACGCGACAAAACGCGTGCGTTTTGGGCGGCCGCAGGTTGCCCCGCAGGGGTGAGCAAAATACATCGACAAAACAACTTGTTGTTTTGGAAAACCGTCAGGTTTCCCGAAGGGTGAGTACGGAGTACGAATCAATCAATCTAACCAGGGCTCGATTCCTGCAGAGTACAAATAGAAAATTGAAGGTGTTGCGAATAAAAGAGAGTATTCTTTGAATGGTGCCCGGTCGCGGCACCTAATCTTCCTTTCAAATCTGCTTACTGCTTAACTATATATGTAGCTGTATAGCTTTGATGCCTCAATTTATGCCCTCAAAAAGACATCCATAGTTACTTTACTTATAGCTGATTTTCTTAGATATAAGTAAAACAATTCACAATAATGCTCGAAGTTTATTAATAGCTTTTTATAATATGTATTCCGTAAAGAAAATGGAGGTTAAATTGAGTGGCTGGGTGATAAATAGCTTTGATACAGGCAGTGGTATATGCCAGTTAATAGATTTTGAAGTAGCGGGCAATGAATACGTTATGATATTTAGCCCACCTGAAATGATGACCGATTCAGATGAAATTCGTCGAAAAGAGGAGAAATATGGCCTTGAATACCGGGAAAACAGCTTTGAAGTCAAGTTTGACCTGAAGGATAACTTTGATACAGGAGCTTTCTATGCCCCGTCAGGCAAAAGTTTGTCATTTGGGGATATGATGAAACTTGGCCGTATTATCAAAGAGTTACTGAACTTTCATTATGGAAATAGCGATGCGGAGGTATACTTGGTGCTTGCTGAGAGTGCCGCTCTTAGCAGCTTCTATGATCGACTTGCCAAAAGGTATGCAGATGAGCTAAACTTTGATATAAGCAATGGTTTAGGAAAGGAGGGTCTATTTTATGAAATCAGAACCCCAAGTTACAAAGGTAAGAGCCCTTAAAGTCGAGCGTATGCGACAGATAAAGTCTGCATATGATCTGGCCAGAAAGAATGGGCAGGTTACAGTTTCAATCATCAAGCCAGCATAAAGCTGGCTTTTTTGTGGTCGTATTTCAGAAAATTGGTCGCGCGACAAAACGCAGTTTTATGAGCTACATCCATGTAGCTCACCTGCGATGCAGGCGGTGTGAAAATTTGCTCCATGCGAATTTTTGGACAACCGTCAGGTTGCCCCGCAGGGGTGAGCAAAGCGAATCAATCTAACCAAGGTTCGATTCCTGCAGAG
>CBDUPD010000068.1:0-8912 GCA_965368985.1 uncultured Spongiibacteraceae bacterium
AGAACAGGATTGTGCGGTCTATGGAATGCCCAAAGCCGCAAAAGCACTGGAAGCTGTTGATCATGATATGACTGCTAAACAAATAGTATCAGTGCTTAGCCAGATAAAATGCCCGCATTGAGTTATCGGGTGCTATTTAACCCTTTCAGGTAGAATATCTCTTAGCTTATTAGCCATGGCGGTAATACATGTTTCGGTTGCTTCCCAGTCTATACAGGCATCAGTAATTGATACGCCGTATTCAAGATCTTCTATATTTTCTGAGATGCTTTGATTCCCCCAACCCAGATTGCTCTCAATCATTAAGCTGGTAATCGATTTATTACCATCAAGAATTTGTGAGCACACATCTTCAACAACAAGTATTTGACGAGCCGGATCTTTACTTGAGTTCGCATGACTGCAATCAATCATAATATTTTGAGCCAGGTTGGCTTTTTCCAGTTCCTGTTCGCATAGCTTTACGCTTACAGAGTCATAGTTTGGACCTTTGCTGCCACCACGAAGTACAACATGAGAGTAATCATTGCCTTTGGTGCGAATAATAGCCACCTGTCCTTCGCCATTGATCCCCAAAAAGCGATGAGGCTTTGATGCTGACATCAGGGCATTCATGGCAACAGTCAGGCCGCCATCGGTACCATTTTTAAAGCCTACCGGTGAAGACAGGCCACTGGCCATCTCGCGGTGAGTTTGTGATTCAGTGGTTCTTGCTCCTATAGCTGACCAGGTAATGACATCCTGCATGTACTGTGGAGAGATCGGATCAAGTGCTTCTGTAGATGTTGGAAGACCAAGTTCTGCTATATCTAACAATAACTTACGACCAATATGTAAGCCTTCTTCTATCTCGAAAGAGTTGTTGATATGAGGGTCATTAATCAAGCCTTTCCAGCCAACGGTAGTACGTGGTTTTTCAAAATAGACACGCATGACAATGTAGATGGTATCACTCACTTTATCAGCCAGCGCTTTCAGCTTGTTAGCGTAGTCCATGGCAGCATCTACATCATGAATCGAGCAGGGGCCCGTCACAACAAATAAACGGTGGTCTTTTTTATCAAGAATATTCTGAACCACCTGACGGCTTTCAGAGATAACCTTTAATGCGTTACCTGTAAGCGGTAATTCGCTTTTAATTTGTTCAGGAGTAATAAGAACTGCTGTTGATTCAACATTTACATTTTCTACTTGATTAACGCTCATAATATGCCCGCTTAGGTATGCGCAATTTATAGTCGGTTTTCTGATCGAATGAGTTTCTTGTACTGAAATTCGAATCTTGAAAAAGCGAATAATACAGTAAACAGGCGGGTTTGTAAGCTATTGCAAAGAAGCTGGTTGCTAATTACATAACGAGGGATGAACAATATCATTGTGAATTAAATCTTTGTCATATGCAGATATAAGCTACAAAATACTTTATCTTTTATGCCAACTTAAATCATTGAGGCTTTAATTTTTGAATAATTGGGATCAAGAGGTAGATTTTCTGGTTGTTGGCAGTGGTGGTGGAGGTATGACTGCAGCCCTTACAGCTCATGAATATGGCCTTGAAACATTGGTGATTGAGAAGTCTGATCTTTATGGTGGTACTACCGCTTTATCAGGTGGGGTGATCTGGATACCGAACAACCATCGTATGCCTTCAGCAAAAATTGAAGACTCTGAAGAAGAAGCGCTGCAATATCTTGAACAAGTCGTTAGCGATGATGTGCCTCGCCCACGTTTACACGCATATGTAAAACAAGGGCCGAAAATGCTCAAGTTTTTGGAAGAGATAAGCCTTGTAAAATATGACCCTGCTGCAGAATATCCTGATTATTATGCTGAGCTGAAGGGCGGCAAACCGGGAGCACGTTCACTGGATCCAAAACCTATTTTTGTGAAACAGCTTGGTGAAGATTTGGCGAAAAATCTTCGCCGGAGTGGGTTGCACAATCCCAACGGTTTTTCTATGACTGCCGATGAGGCTCATCAGATTTTCTGTTTTACCTGGCGATCTCATTATGTGCTTATCAAACGCTTGTTGAGTTATTGGCTTGACCTTCCGGGTAGGATTAACAAGCTTCCTGATCGGCGTTTAACTTTGGGTAAGGCATTGATTGCCAGGCTACGTGCTTCAATGAGAAATGCCGAAATACCTTTATGGCTGAATACCTCGGCACAAGAACTGATTAAAGAGAATAATCGTGTTGTTGGTCTTGTTTGTGAGAAAGAGGGTAAAGCACTCACTATTAAAGTGAACAAAGGCGTGCTAATTGCATCGGGTGGCTTTGCCCACGATGACGGTTTACGAAAAGAGTTTCATCAAAAGAGCAGTAATACCCAATGGACAGCTGCCTGTACTACAGACACTGGCGACGGCATAAAAATGGGTAGAAAGGTTGGTGCGCAACTTGGCATGATGGGATATGCATGGTGGACACCGACCATGGTTATGCCTGAAGGTCATGCAGAGGCCTTTATTGCCGGCAGGTCGCTTCCAGGTTGTATGATGGTCAATAAGTCTGGGCTTCGCTTTTTGAATGAGGCTGAGCCCTATGAAGACTTTGTAAAACATCAGTATGATGATCATAGCGAAGAGTCTTCGTGTATTCCCGCTTACTTTGTTTTTGATAGTAACTATCGGCAGGAGTACCCGGTTGCCAGAGAGTTGGCTCCGGCAAAATATCGTTCTGATTCAGCTTATCAGCACCTGTTTGATGCAGGGTGGGTTAAAAAAGCGGACTCTCTGGAAGAGTTGGCTTCATTGTGTGGAATTGACCCACAAGGTCTTATTGAGTCTGCCAGAAAGATGGGTGTTTATGCTGAGAAGGGTATAGATGAAGACTTTGGTAAAGGCTCGAATTTGAATGATGTCTATTACAGTGATCATCGTGTTAAGCCCAACCCCTGTCTTGCTCCCGTTGAAAACGCTCCGTTTTATGCTATAGAGATCTGGCCGGGTGATTTGGGCACCAAGGGTGGTCTGGTGGCTGATGAGTATGCACGGGTATACGATGAAAATAATCAGGTCATTGAAGGCTTATATGCTACAGGTAATGCATCTGCTTCGGTAATGGGGGATAGTTATCCCGGTGCCGGTTGTACTATTGGTGCTTCGATGACATTTGGTTATGTCGCAGCCAGGCATGCCGCGGGTGTATCGGATGAGTAAGAATGAATGATGGAACAGCAATTATGACAGGCCAGATAAGTCTGATCGATGATGAGATACCTGAAGCGGGTGAAATCAAACAAGTTGTTGAGGGTATCTATTGGTTGCGTATGCCCCTGCCGCTGGCACTCGATCATATTAATTTATATTTAATTGAAGATCCTGATGGCTGGACGCTTATTGATACCGGTATGAATCTACCTGATACCATCAAACTCTGGGAAGTGATCTTTGATAAATACTTTTCTGAAAAGCCTTTAAAACAAATAGTCGTTACTCATATGCACCCCGATCATGTTGGTCTGGCGGGTTGGTTAAGTGAGTATTGGCTTTGTCCTATCCTGATGTCACAAGTTGAATATTTTGCTGTGCGTTCTTATGTTGCTAGTGAGGCGCGTCGCTGGAGGGCAGAGCAGTATTTTCGGGAGTGTGGCCTTGACGAGGAATTTATTACTAATTTACATAAGCGATCATTTTTCAGGGATATCGTTTCAAAGATGCCCGGCTCATACATACAGTTACGTGACAAGCAGGTGGTTGAAATCGGCGGTGATAGTTGGCAGGTAGTTATTGGTGGAGGTCATTCATTTGCCCATGTCAGTCTCTATTGTGCTCAAAGAAAGCTGTTGCTTGCAGGTGATCAAATATTGCCATCAATTACCCCTAATGTAAGTGTAATGGCAACCGAGCCCGAGGCTTCACCTTTGCATGCCTGGTATGAGTCACTGGAGCGTTTAAAAACCCTTGATAAAGACACTCTGGTGATGCCAGCCCATAAAAAACCGTTTACGGGTTTACACCAGAGAGCTGATGAATTGATTGATCACCATGAGTCACAGCTGCAAGTCATACTTTCTGAGTGCCAGACATGGACTAAGCCTATGGACCTTATGAAACCTCTGTTTGGGCGTGAAATCGGGTCGTTTGAAATGGCTTTGGCGATGGGGGAATGTAAGGCCCATTTGCATATGCTGCTTGATAGAGATTTGATATTACGTGAACTTAGAGATGGTGTTGAACATTATCAATCAAAAGTACAGGTTTCTCCTGATGACGTGGAGTATGAGGTAAGAGGGAGTTTACAAGTCTAGCCATGGCTTGTTTACGCCAATTCTGCATATGGCTAATTTGAAATTAGTGTCAACAGGCCAAGGTTCTTGGTAGGATGCGCACTGAACCAGATACAGAGCACTCAGGGTAAATGTTTGATGTTTAAGCGTATTAGGCCACGACTTGTCAAAACAGATAAGCCGGGTAGCGAAAATTCTACTTCTCCCCATATTATCAAAGAGTTGGCTGGTCGTTATGCCAGTTTATTTATGATTTGCTATAAGCGTCGGGATATCAGTGGTATTCATATTGCATTTACTGCTTTCACGCATACGCTACATGCTTTGAATGTTTGGGATCAAAAGCAGGCCATCATGGAAGAGACAAAAAAGTATATTCTTCTGACGGGTTTTCCTGAAGATGAAATAATGGCACTGGATTGGCTGCTTAATCATTATTTTGAGCAAGAAAATACAGCCGATGAATCCGCTTTATTAAATTGGTATCAGTCGCTTGATGATGAGTGGGTTTTACGTAAAAAGCTACGTGAAATGTTTCCGGATAAGCTCAATAGTGAGTTAACCGTGTTGATTGCTGCTGAACAAAATAAATCCACAGAATAGTTTAGATAAAAAAGACAGGTTAAAGATAGATATGAGTGAATTTACCCACCTTGATGAGCAAGGTAATGCACAAATGGTAGACGTGACTGATAAAAACAGTACATGTCGAGTTGCAACGGCACAATCTCGTGTGCGCATGCAGCCATCAACCCTTGCTATGATAGTTAAAGGTGAGCATAAAAAAGGTGACGTCATTGCCGTTGCCCGCGTTGCCGGTATTCAAGCAGCCAAAAAATGCAGTGATCTTATTCCTCTATGTCATCCTTTGTCGCTTACCAGTGTGAAACTGAATTTTGAAGAAGATCTGGATGCCGGTTTATTAACTATTCAGGCGACTTGTAAGCTGGATGCAAAAACCGGTGTTGAGATGGAAGCCTTAACAGCCGCATCGGTAGCTGCTCTAACGATATATGATATGTGTAAAGCGGTAGAAAAAGGCATGATTATTGAGGAGATAAAACTTCTTGAGAAAACCGGTGGTAAATCTGGTGATTGGAATGCAGAAGGAAGTGACAAATGATTAAGGTACTTTTCTTTGCCAAGTTACGTGAAGATTTGGGCGTCTCTTCTCTGGATGTCACTTCATCAGAGAGCATCTCAACTATTGCTGATCTTGTAGATCACATTTCAAAAGAACAGGGTGGGGATTTCGCTGAATTGTTATCTTCGGAACAGATTGTTCTTTCTCAAAACCATGAAGTTGTCGATAGAACAGCTTCAATAAAAGACGGTGATGAGATCGCCTTTTACCCACCGGTAACGGGCGGATAAATCATGCTGGTAGATTCACACTGTCACCTGGATAGGCTTAAGCTTGAAAAGATAGAGTCGGGTAGTCTTGACCAGGTGATACAAGAAGCTGAAGCTAATGGCGTGAGTAAAATGCTCTGTGTGGGTATTGATATGGGTAATGCTGATGCGGTGAAGGCCATAGCAGATACATACCCAAATGTTTTTGCGTCAGTAGGCGTGCACCCCCTTGATATAGAAAATTCTGCCAGTCGTGAAGAGTTGATAGCTGCTGCCAATCACTCAAAAGTGGTTGCTATCGGTGAGACAGGACTCGATTACTATTATTCTCAAGATAGCAAAGTACAGCAGCAGGAAAGCTTGGCAATGCACCTGCAGGTTGCAAAAGAACTTGGGTTGCCAACCATTGTTCACACGCGTGATGCAAAAGAGGATACATTGGCAATTCTTGATGAGCATGCATGTCGTGATAATGTTGGAGTATTACACTGCTTTACGGAAGACTGGGATATGGCCAAACGTGCCATTGATATGGGTTTTTACATCTCTTTTTCTGGCATTGTGACATTCAAGAATGCCAAAGAGTTGCAAGATGTTGCCAGGCAAGTGCCGATAGATAGAATTTTGGTTGAAACAGATTCGCCTTATCTGGCTCCTGTTCCTTTTCGTGGAAGGCCCAATTTCCCCAAGTATACTAAACAGGTTGGGGAGTTTGTGGCTGATCTGAAGCAGATACCTTTTGAGGTACTGGCAGAGCACACAACTGATAACTTTCATCGTTTGTTTAAACGTGCAGTGTAAGTTATTTATTTGTAAGGATTTTTGCAGCTGAAAAAAGCCCCTTGAAGCAAGCTTTAAGGGGCGCAAGTGTGAAAAGGGATTCCTTGCGAGTTTGCCGTGGGGCTGCCCAGATGAGTCGCAAGGAGTTTTCTCTGGGAATTAAAGTATTACCCAGATTGAACTTTTTGCCATTAATTAGCCGGCTTTTTTAAGACGGATTTGTCATACTTGAAGTCCTTGAAAATACCTTTTGAAATAAATAAGAAAACCAGATGCTTAGTTAAGCTTGTTAAACAAACTAATGATTACACGCTTGTAGATGGCTTAATTAAATCAATATTTTACGTAGATTAAGAGATTTGAAATGTCAGAATTGAAACAGACTCCCTTAACAGAGTGGCATAGTATAAAAGGCGCAAAACTGGTGCCATTTGCTGGTTATAACATGCCTGTACAGTATCCTTTGGGTGTTTTGAAAGAGCATCAGTACACCCGCGAATCAGCGGGCCTGTTTGATGTGTCGCATATGGGGCAGATTCAGGTATTGGGTGAGAATCTTGCTGAAGTGCTGGAAAGTGTATTTCCAGCCAACTTGATAGACCTGCCTGTTGGAAAGCAGTGTTACAGCTTTTTGTTGAATGAAGAAGGTGGCGTGATAGATGACCTGATGATTTGTCGCAGGGAATATGATTTTCTGTTGGTAGTGAATGCAGGCTGTAAAGAGGGTGACTTTGCCTATCTGCAAAAACTGTTGGGGAATAAGGTTGAGCTAAACTGGCTTGATGACAGAGCGTTGCTAGCCCTGCAAGGGCCCAAGGCGGCAGCGGTACTTGCTTCTTTAGGTGCAGAAATTGACGAGATGGTATTTATGGATGGCGCCTGGTTAGAAATTCATGGTATTGAATGTTGGGCAACACGCTCTGGTTATACCGGTGAGGACGGTTTTGAATTGTCTGTTGCAGCTGATAAAGCTGTTCAATTAGCTGATCTTTTGTGTGCTCATACTGATGTTGAGCCAATTGGCCTTGGTGCTCGTGATTCACTTCGTCTTGAAGCCGGCTTGTGTTTGTATGGGCATGAGCTTGATCAACATACCACTCCAATAGAAGCCAGCTTGATATGGGCTATTGCCAAGGCTCGTCGTGCCGATGGTGAGCGAGCAGGTGGTTTTCCCGGTTCAGAAGTTATTCTTCATCAGATAGCCAATGGCACGGATAAAAAACGATTGGGATTGGTAGGTGAAGGAAGGGCGCCGGTACGTGAAAATACCAGACTCTTTGATGAAAATGATGTTGAAGTGGGAGTTGTGTGTAGTGGGGGGTTCGGCCCATCGATTGGTAAACCTGTTGCGATTGCCTATGTGGACTCAGAAGCTTTGGGCACTACTCGTTTATTTGCGGAAGTTCGTGGTAAAAAACTACCCATGACTGTTGAGAAGATGCCGTTCGTTCCAGCACGGTTCTATCGAGGATAATATGCTGCCAAAAGGTGTTATTGAGGGGTTTTATGGCAAGGTTTGGTCATGGGCTGAACGTGAGCGCATGGTGCAATTCTTGTCTGAAAACAGCTTTAATAGTTATTGGTATGCACCCAAGGCAGATAAGAAGCTTCGCAATAATTGGATAGAAAACTGGACCTCAAAAGAGTTTCAGCAACTATCGAGGCTTTCTGATCATTGTTTATCGCAAGGTGTTCAATTTGGTATCGGTTTAAGTCCGCTGGCATTGTATGACGAATGGGATACTACTGGTCGGAAAAAGCTACTTGATCGCCTGAAACAGATAGCACAGTTAAACCCTGGTGGTTTAGTTCTTTTGTTTGATGATATGCAGGGTGATCTACCCGGGCTGGCCAGAGTGCAATCTGAAATTGCACATGTTGTTGCAGAAAATATCGAAGTTGACCAATTAATGGTTTGCCCCAGCTATTACTCCTTTGACCCGGTGTTAGAAGAGCTATTTGGAACAATGCCGGATAATTACTGGAGTGCTATGGGTGACCTGCTTGATCAGAGTATCGACCTGTTGTGGACGGGAGATCATGTGGTAAGTCGTGAGTACCCTAAAACAGGACTACTGACTATTAGTGAAGCCTTTAAACGCAAACCCGTTATCTGGGATAACTCGATTGTGAATGATGGTCGTAAAACCAGCCCCTTTTTAAATATAAGGGCCATGCACTCTCTTCAGCATATTGAAGAGCATGTAAAAGGGGTGCTCGTTAACCCAATGAATGCTGCAGCATTATCAGAGATTCCCCTGGCTAGCTTGAATCTGCAAGGGAGTGAATATCAACGTCTTTTGGTAGCTATTGAGCAATGTTCGCCAGAATATAAAGAAGCTATTGTTGATAACCTTTCATTGTTTAATGATATTGGGCGCGATGGTTTGAGCGATACCAATATTAAACAGATCAACAAACTGTTTCGTCACCAAAATCATCCGATTGCCCTGAACATCATCAGCTGGCTGGATGGTGAGTTTGTCTTTGATCCGGATTGTCTCACCTAGTCTGAGTTCCCGTTCTCTTTTTCTTTGAAAAAAATCAAT
>CBDUPD010000069.1:0-8857 GCA_965368985.1 uncultured Spongiibacteraceae bacterium
TTGACTTCGCGGCGTATCACACGAAATAATTCTGCCAATACATCTTCTTCAGATTGTGCTGCTCTGGCCGGATCATTCGGATTGATACCGGTAAACTCGAGAGCAGAGGGTTCCAGGTTGGCACCTTCAAATGGCTCCACATCAAATGCCAGTGTCTCTTTAATGAACAGGGTTCCTGTGTCATCCATGTCCAGTATGGTTGCTGCTATTTCTAACACAGCATCTGTTGCTGAATTAAATCCACCGGTTTCAATATCAATTACAATCGGCAAGTAACCGCGAAATCGATAGGCTATTGGGGGTTTATCTTGAGACTTTTCAGTGTCATTCACTTCAGTTACGTCCCAGTTACTAGTTGCCATGAGATCTCTTCGCCAGCTTGTAAGGGTTTAATGTTGTTATCGCCAAATGTCAGATTATTTGGCACTTGCCAGCTCTCTTTTTTAAGGCTTATAGTATTCTGGTTACGTGGTAATCCGTAAAAGTCGGGGCCGAAACTTGATGCAAAGTCTTCCAGTTTGTCGAGTGCGTTAGCGCGTTCGAAAGCTTCAGCATAGAGTTGAATGGCGGCAAAGGCAGTATAGCTACCGGCACAACCGCAGGCTGCTTCTTTTTTATCAACGGCATGGGGGGCTGAATCAGTACCCAAAAAGAATTTCGGGTTGCCACTGGTGGCCGCTGTTATTAATGCTTGTTGATGTGTTGATCGCTTGAGAATTGGCAAGCAGTAGTAATGTGGACGAATACCGCCAGCCAACATGTCATTACGATTAAATAACAGGTGGTGGGCTGTAATAGTGGCTGCAATATTGTCTGGTGCTGATGTTACAAATTCAACAGCCTGTTGTGTGGTGATATGCTCAAGCACAACTTTTAGATCTGGAAACTTTTGGCATAAAGGTTTCAGTATTTTATCGATGAAAACCTGTTCTCGATCGAAGATGTCAATGTCGTTGTCGGTAACCTCACCATGAACCAGCAAGGGCATACCTACTTCTTGCATGGCAGTTAAGGCATTATCCAGATTGTTGATGTCGGTAACCCCTGAATCTGAATTGGTAGTAGCACCAGCCGGATAGAGTTTGGCGGCTTTTACAAAGCCGGCTTTATAGGCCTCATGAATATCATCGGCTGAAGTGGAATCAGTAAGATAAAGAACCATCAGCGGCTCAAAACTTACACCTTCAGGGACTTTTTCCAGAATTCGATCACGGTATTCGCCAGCCTGTTGGGCATTTTTTACCGGTGGTACCAGGTTAGGCATGATAATTGCGCGTTGGAACTGTAGTGCTGCATCATTAACCGTACGTGTCAGCACATCACCGTCGCGTAGATGAATATGCCAATCATCAGGGCAGCGCAGGGTGATTTCTTGCATGGAGAGCCTTAAGCTATAAAGAGCGTTTTTTGTAATAGTGCCCATGCTACCTGAAATTGTGGCCTCTATAAACACTATATTTCTCAATGTATATGGCGAAATGGCTGCGAGATAGGTAAAATACGCGCCCTTATTCGTTACATGTTCTTTGAGGTCACACATGACAGACATCAAAAAAGTGGTATTGGCATATTCAGGCGGTTTGGATACCTCGGTAATCGTACGTTGGTTGCAAGAAGAGTATCAATGCGAAGTCGTTACATTTACTGCTGACCTGGGTCAGGGTGAAGAAGTAGAGCCGGCACGTGCCAAAGCTGAAGCACTGGGTATTAAAGAGATCTACATCGATGATTTACGTGAAGAATTTGCACGTGATTTTGTATTCCCCATGTTTCGCGCCAATGCGATCTATGAAGGTGAATACCTGTTGGGCACCTCGATTGCACGTCCGTTGATTGCCAAACGTTTAATTGAAATTGCCAATGAAACCGGTGCTGATGCTATCTCGCACGGGGCTACGGGTAAGGGTAATGACCAGGTGCGTTTTGAGCTGGGTGCCTATGCACTGAAACCCGGGATTCATGTAGTAGCGCCATGGCGTGAGTGGGATTTGACCTCACGTGAGTCATTAATGGCATATTGTGCTGAGCATGGTATTGAAATTGAGAACAAAAAAGGCAAAAAATCGCCTTATTCAATGGATGCCAATTTGCTACACATCTCTTATGAGGGTGACATTCTTGAAGATCCATGGAATGAGCCAGAAGAAGATATGTGGTTATGGACCAAGTCACCAGAGAAGGCCCCTGATGAACCTGGCTATGTGACGTTAACCTTCACTAAAGGTGATGTGACTGCTATTGATGGTGTTGCAACATCACCTGCAACGGTTATGGAGCAACTGAATAAATTAGCTGGTGAGCATGGCGTTGGTCGTGTTGATATTGTTGAAAACCGCTACGTGGGTATGAAAGCCCGTGGATGTTACGAAACTCCCGCAGGCACTGTATTGTTAAAAGCCCATCGTGCGATTGAGTCAATCACACTTGATCGTGAAGCTGCACATCTGAAAGATGAATTGATGCCACGTTATGCCAAGCTGATTTATAACGGCTATTGGTGGTCACCTGAGCGTAAAATGCTGCAAGCAGCTATTGATGATACGCAAAGTGTTGTCAATGGGGATGTACGCTTGAAGCTCTACAAAGGTAATGTCATTGTTGTGGGTCGTCGGTCAGACGATACACTTTTTGATGAAAGCATAGCAACCTTTGAAGATGATGCCGGTGCTTATGACCAGAAAGATGCAGCAGGCTTTATTAAACTGAATGCCTTGCGACTGCGTATTGCTGCGAAGAAAGGGCGCTCGCCATTGTAAATCGAAGTAGCTTGTACTTTTTATGGAAACCGGCATTTGCCGGTTTTTTTTCGCGGATGGAATCCACTCCTGCAAAGGAACCCATATACTGTAAGAGTGGATTCCATCCACGAATGTACTTGTGAATAAACCCCCTGACTGTGCTAAGATGCGCGACCTTTATACCTCACAATAAACAGTAAAAGTTTTATGAGCAGCATTACAACCGAAGTCGCCAAACGCCGCACCTTTGCTATCATCTCTCACCCTGATGCGGGTAAAACCACGATTACTGAAAAGCTGTTATTGCTGGGGCAGTTAATTCAGGTTGCCGGTTCGGTTAAGGGTAAAAAATCTGATCGTCATGCTACTTCAGACTGGATGAGCATGGAGCAGGAGCGGGGAATTTCGGTAACCTCATCTGTGATGCAGTTTCCCTATAAAGACCGTGTTGTGAATCTGCTTGATACGCCGGGACATGAAGATTTCTCGGAAGATACCTATCGTACATTGACTGCTGTTGATTCGGCGTTAATGGTTATTGATGGTGCCAAGGGTGTTGAAGCCCGTACTATTAAATTAATGGGTGTCTGTCGTTTACGTGATACACCAATTTTAAGTTTTGTGAACAAGATGGACCGTGAGGTTCGAGATGGTATCGACCTGCTTGATGAAATAGAAGATGTTCTGAAAATCAAGGCAGCGCCTGTCAATTGGCCTATCGGAATGGGAAAAGAGTTTAAAGGTGTTTACAACCTTTATACCGATACCCTGCATGTTTACAAACAGCAGGGTGGGCATATGATGCCTGAAGATATTCGTATCGAAGGCCTGGAGTCTGAAGAGGCCCAAGAGTTGTTAGGTATTTATCATGAAGACTTTCTTGAAGAGGTTGAGCTGGTTCGTGGTGCCAGTCATGAGTTTGATCTTGACGAGTATCATCAGGGAAAATTGACGCCGGTATTTTTTGGTACAGCTCTGGGGAACTTTGGTGTACGTGAAATGCTTGATGGTTTTGTTGAATGGGCGCCATCGCCAACAGAGCGTGAAGCATCACCTCGTGTGATTAAAGCTGATGAAGAAGAGTTCTCTGGCTTTGTATTCAAAATTCAGGCAAATATGGACCCTAAACACCGTGACCGTGTAGCGTTTATGCGTATTTGTTCGGGCACCTACAAAAAAGGCATGAAGATGCATCAGGTGCGCCTGAATAAAGATGTGCGAATTGCTGATGCGGTCAGCTTTAAAGCCGGTGAGCGTGTCATCGTTGAAGAGGCTGTTTCAGGCGATATTATCGGTTTGCATAATCACGGTACTATTCAAATAGGTGATGCTTTTACTTCGGGTGAAGATATCAAGTTCACCGGTATTCCACATTTTGCTCCAGAGTTGTTTCGCCGCATTCGTTTAAAAGACCCGCTAAAAACCAAGGCTCTGCAGAAGGGCTTGCAGCAACTGGCTGAAGAAGGTTCAACGCAGGTTTTCTTTCCTCTGAATAATAACGATATTATTGTGGGTGCGGTGGGTGTTTTGCAATTTGAGGTTGTTGCTTATCGTTTAAAAGATGAATATAAGGTTGAGGCTGTATACGAGAATGTAAATGTTTATACGGCACACTGGGTTGAATGTGATGATCCTAAAAAACTTGAAGAGTTCAAACGCAAGAATGGTGATAATCTGGCGATTGATGGTGGTGGCCACTTAAGCTATGTGGCACCAACCAGAGTAAATTTGAGTCTTGCTCAGGAACGTTTCCCTGATATTCAGTTTTTAAGTACGCGTGAACACTAGAGACTCTCTGGAAATCGATAGAGTATGCAATATCGGCTTGGGCTTCCCATGTGGAGCAACAAATCATGGCATGGCAGCTTTTTCAGTCAAAAAGCGCAGTCGGGTGATTTTCTTGCTGAATATGCCAGTGTATTTAATACGGTAGAAGGCAGTACCACATTTTATGCCATTCCGTCAGAAGCTTCGGTGACAGCCTGGGATAAGGCTGCACCGGAAGACTTTCGATTCAGTTTTAAACTTCCCAAGCTGATTACCCATGAGCTAAAACTTCAGCGCTGTGACCTTTCTGTTACCCGTTTTTTTGAACGAATTGAGCCTTTGCATAACCGTATGGGGCCAATTATGATTCAGTTGCCTCCCGGTTTTGATGGTAAATCATTGCCTGTATTGGCAGAGTTTATTAAAAAACTTCCTGCATCTGCACAATATGCTGTTGAGGTAAGGCATCTCGATTATTTTGATAAAGACCATTACGAGTTGCAATTAAATGAGTTGTTAGAAAAGTATCGTATCGATAGGGTATGCTTTGATAGTCGAGGTTTGTTTGAATCTCCGGCTATTGATGAGGCAACCATTGATGCGCAAGCAAAGAAACCCAGCTTGCCGGTTCATGCCAGGGGTTTGGCAAAACATCCGGTAGTTCGTTTTATTGGTCATTCTAATATCGATAAGAATGAAGTTTATTTCTCTGATTGGGTTAAAAAAATAGTCAGGTGGTTAGAATTGGGTAAAGAACCTTATGTGTTTATCCATATGGCAGATAATGCAACAGCTCCACAACTGGCCTTGAAACTTCATCAGCAGCTTCAGCAATATTCCCCAGAAATTTCTCAGCTACCCAGTTGGCCTGTAGAAAGGGAAGGTAAGCAGGGCCAGATAGGTCTATTTTAACTCTTATTGTCTCGGGCTTTAGCCTGATACTACAAATGCATAAAGTCTTGTTTGGATGGGTAAAAAATAATTCATTGCATAGTGCATTTAGAGGATTGTGATAAGACTAAGCTCACATTAGAATCCTCGGCAGAATTTTTAGAAGAAAGTTCTTAATAATTTAACTTAATCCATTGAAGGATACTCTTATGAAAGGAATCGCTGAAAAGCAGAACATCTGTCGTTTTGCAAAAATGTTTATGATTGTTGGTGCAGTAGGTAGCTTGAATGCCTGTGTTGATGATATCGCCACTGTTACCCCCGATGACAACACCCCTGAAGTTACGTCTCCCTCTACCGTTGCTGTAGTTATTGGTTCAACATGTAGTGATGGCATTGATAATGATCATGATGGCTGGCAAGATGCCCAAGACCCCGACTGCTTCGCTTCACCTTCTGCAGACGAGCTGGGTTTCAGCAGTTTTATCTGTAATAACGGGCTTGATGATGATGGTGATGCAGCTGTTGATAGTGATGATGCTAATTGTCAAAGTGCTACCGATGATACGGAATCATTGGCGGTAGGTGATATATTAATCACAGAGTTTATGGCTAACCCTTTAGCGACTTCGGATACTGTTGGAGAGTGGTTTGAAGTTTATAACAACACCGCGGCTGATATTGATCTTAATGGTTGGACTATTGCCGATGCAGGAAGTAGCCATATCATCACTGAAAATCTGCTTGTGCCAGCAGGAGATTATGCTGTTTTAAGTCGAGGGGATGACGGGGTAAACGGATTGTCGCAAGTTTCAGGTACAGATTATGTCTATGGTTCCAGTCTGTATTTTTCGAACTCGGGTGATGAGATTCATGTGATTGATCCTCAGGGCTTAACAATAGACTCTATTATTTATACTGCTGCCAATGTGGCCTCTGGAGCTTCTACTATTATTAATGGAAATAGCTGGTGTGTTAGTACGCAGTTAATATCTGGTGGGGCAGGAGACCTGGGGTCGCCGGGTTTACAGAATGAAACTTGCCTGTAAGCAAATTCTTATCCCCGCCGAGGCGGGGATTAACCGGGTATGTTGAGAAGACCATATATTAAAGCAGTTGGGTATTAAAGAAGATCGGTAATATATTTCTCAATGCTTTCAGGCTGGTCTGTAGGGGCAAAGCGTTTGACGACTTTTCCTTCTCTGTTGATTAAAAATTTAGTGAAATTCCATTTGATGGATTCAGACCCTAAAAGGCCTTTAGCTTCAGATTTTAAATACTTGTACAATGGATCAGCATTTCTGCCGTTAACATCAATCTTGGCAAACATCGGGAAACTGACACCATAATTTAACTGGCAGAACTCACTGATTTCTTCATTGCTTCCTGAGTCCTGGGCAAACTGGTTGCTGGGAAAACCCAATATCACCAGTCCCTGTTCTTTGTACTGTTCATACAGAGATTCAAGTCCTTTGAATTGGGGAGTATGCCCACATTTGCTGGCGGTATTAACCACAAGTATTACTTTGCCTTTATATTCTTCAAGTGCGTGTTCAACACCATTAATACCTGTGGCTTTGAAACTGTATACCGAATCTGACATTGTTTTTCCCGGTGAAATAAGTAGTTAATATGTATAGAGTGACAAGATCTGATGTATTATCCAACATCCATTTGTACTAGGCCAAATTTATTTTTTATATTGATTTGATCAGGGTAGCTATTAATATGAAATTTCTTTAATAGGTTTTGGTATTGATTATCAACACTCTTCGTATTCTTAGTCATTTACACATCCGGCAAGGCTGTTTAATTAAAAGTATAGCTGTGTGTTGATAAAAATTTATATTGAAAATGTCAATCTGTCGAAGAGGAAAGTGAGTGCAGGGTTTGGTAGAGAAGCTCTGGTACCAGATTTAGCCGATACCAGAGCTGTTACAAAAAGAGGTCGGATTTATTTTGCGGTTAATCCTCCATGAGTGGTTTTCAGGGTAAATGATCCACTTTGTCCACTTGAGTAAGTTGCTGCCACAACCTCATATGTGCCAGCGCTCAGAGAGTAGGTGATGCGAGAGTTATAACCATCACCACCATCATCGTTAGTAGTAATTTGTGAGCCGCTTGAGTTCAGCAGATACAGGTAGGTGTCAGTGCTGGACATCAAGTCGATGGTCACAGATGCGCTCGACGAAAGGCTCAGTGTGTAATGTGGATTACCTGATGCGGTAGAGCTACGACCGCCTGAGCTGGACCATGTTCCTGATACCTGTTTTGCCCCTGTACTTGCGGTTAAGAGGCCGCCGGTTGATTTTAATGTAAAACTGCCACTTTTACCTGAAGAGTATGTTGCTGCAACAACTTTATAAGTGCCCGGTGCAAGTACGTAGGTAATACGAGAGTTATAGCCATCACCACCATCATCGTTAGAGGTAATAACTGAACTGCTTGAGTTAAGCAGATACATATACGTATCTACACTAGACATAAGGTCGATGGTAACGGTTTGTGTTGATGTGATCGACAGGTTATAAACCGGGTTGCCTGAACCGGTAGAGCTGCGACCAGAAGAATTTGTCCATGCGCCTGTTACTTCACTGCCCATACTTTGACCGTTAAGGTCGATAATAGCGTCGATAAGGCGGCCTCCCGGGAAGTCAGCCCAGACAACACCTAATCGGTTGCTGTTAATTTTTCCACTTTCAATGTAGTCAGCGGCTAAAGTGTTCAACCCTTCAAATGCGATAGTACATATACCAATAAAGCAGTCTACTCTCGGAAAGTCCGGGTAGGTGCCGTTCCAGCCTGGGGTTGTGTATCCTGTTGCCAGTCTCGCGGCACTTGTGCCATTTGAGCTATGACCACTGGCTGCAAAGTAGGGGAATACACCTGTAGAGAAAGTTAAAGAGTGACTATATTTACTGTTTGATGAACCATTGTCAGCAGTCTCGAAGTAGTTCTTTATGGTTTGCCATTTGTCGTGCAGTTCCCAGTTTGTATTCATTACCCAGCCCTGGCCGCTATTATTAAAATAGCTTTTAGGAATTCCACGTGTGTTTTGAGGAGAGAAGTTATCGTATGTCATGATAACCTTGCCACGCATATCATTCAGTGTCGGATTTGAAGTGTTGTATGTCCAGAAAGGCACATTGTATTGGGCTATCAGTGAATCAAGTGTTTGTCCAAATGCTGTACCTGAGGGTGCAGGGTATTCTTCCTGTTGAACATGCATAATAATGGTTTCGCCAGGGTTTTGAACTAAAAAGTTTTTAACAACCTGCAGCACATCTGGGCCAAAGTATGCGTTTTGAAACAACACACCATGATAGAGTGCCAGGTTACCATTAACGAGTTTTAGCCTGATATCAAGTGCTCTAACACCAGACGTTAACTGGTTTGTTAGAGACATGCTTTGCGTTTGTGCAATATCCCCACCATAAAATGACAGGCTGTCGTGAGTTGCA
>CBDUPD010000070.1:0-8777 GCA_965368985.1 uncultured Spongiibacteraceae bacterium
GACCGCAAATAACACGCTAAACACATGAGGGCGTGCGCCCTCCCATCCATTTGCGATAAATTCCAGTGCAGCAGAAGCGATAGCTGGCGCATACAAAGACGAGACATCGCTAGTCTGTGCAGGCGTTAAAACAATGGCAATTACGGGCAAGCGCAACAGTAATTTAACCGTTTTATGCTTGATAAATTGCGTTAACCACCAAAAACAGGCTACAGCAACAGCTGATGAAGCAAGGTATAAAAACCAGATTGAATAGTATTCAGTCGATGACATTCTTAATTTTATTCCTTTGTCTTGTGTTCTTACTCAACCCAATGAATGATGTACTCCTCTACATCATCAGGGTGGATATTTGCCTCTGAAAATACTTTATCCTTAATTGAATTACCACTCTCATGCACACTATTCGCATCACCGGATATCAATGGATGCCATTGTTCCAGGTCTTTACCTTCTGCTATTAATCGATAAGCACAGGTTGCAGGTAACCAGAAAAATTCATCGACCATTTCTGGCTTTAGCCATACACAGTGAGGAACCAGCTTATTCCGTTGCTGATACTCGGTGCATTGGCAGCTATCAGGCTCTGAATACTGACAAACCACATTGGTGTACGCTACCTCATCAGTATCTTCGTCCTGCAACTTAACCAGACAACATTTTGCACAGCCATCACAAAGAGACTCCCACTCTTGCTGAGTCATCTCTTGTAATGTTTTTTGCTGCCAAAATGCCTGAGACTGATCTTTCATCATTTAGCCCCGAACTATAACTGCCCCAATTTGGAGTTCTTCTGAATCAAACTACCATTTTCCCCAATGAGGCTTGGCGGCATCTGCATATAAAATCCTTTTTCATCAATCTCTTGCAGCACTTTTGCAGCATCAGCACGAGCCAGCTTTTTATCTTTGGTTATTAATAATGACATCGAAAAAACAGGCTTGCCAAAAACACCAAATAGCTCCTCAGGCACTTTTTCAAGGTCATCCTTATTATCAACATAAAGATACATACCCTCTTTTTTACTACTGCGATATATATTACACAAAACTCCTGACATTATTCTCACCTATCTCTGCAATATAACAGCTGCTTTTTCATAATAATCTCTTCGCCAACCCTGAATACCTTCAGGCAACGAAGACAGACCTGGCGTCTTTAACATCCAGTACAACTGCTCATTGAATGATTTTTTGCCAAGCATTTGCTCTGCCACACCCATCTCTAGCGCAAATTCTTTTAATATTGCCCTCAGTTTATCCATGAGCTCATCGGCCTTAATCGGTTTTGGCATACGCTCGTCTGAAGTTGAAGATTTTGACACCGCATCAATCAATGCAATTAACTCATCACCTGATGTTTTTACTGTGGACGAAGGTAAACCCTCTATCGAATACAGCTGCTTTATATCCCACTCAGCCTTACCAGCTAATGTCATCAACGCATCATTTTTTGCAATTTTATTACGCGGCATATCTTTTTCACGCATCATCTCTTCTCGCCACGTCGCCAGCGCTTTAAGTACTGCAAACTCCTGAGGATTGAGTTTCCAGGCTTGCTTAACACGCAAATAGGCATTCTCATAATTATCGTTCTTGATAGTAGACAGTACAGAACCATACTCTTCTTCAATAATATGAAGTAAATTACGAGCTTCAAGGTCTTTCTTCAACTGCTCATAAATCGTCAACAAATAACGAACATCATCTACCGCATAATGCAGTTGTTTTTGTGTTAACGGTCGCTGCATCCAATCAGAGCGACTGGATGATTTTTCAAGATCAACATCAAGCATTTTTTTGATAAGCCGCTGGTATCCCATACAAAAATCATACCCACAAAATGCGGCAGCTACCTGCGTATCAAAAACCGGCATTGTTTCTACACCTAAAAAATGATGTAACAGTTCAATATCTTCATCGCAGGCATGAAACACCTTTATAATCTCGGGATTAACCAACACAGCCTTAAATTCATCCCATTGTGTAATCGCACAGGGGTCAATCAATACAATATTGTCACCATCATTCAACTGAAAAAGGCCTGGCTTTGGATAGAAGGTGCGCACCCGAAGAAACTCAGTATCAAGTGCGATAACTTTTTTTGATTGCAAACTTAGGCAATACTCAGCCAGAGCATCATTGGTATTAATAAAGGGGATATTATTCACAGATATCGGTATTCACAGCGTTAGAATCAAGAGGGTTAATATCTGTCAAAGCTAGACACGCTTCCGACTATTAAGAGCATGAGCTAAAGTACCACCATCAATATATTCAAGCTCACCACCAATAGGCACTCCATGAGCAATGCGACTAACACTAACATTCAATGGCTTGAGCTTTTCTGTAATATAATTAGCTGTCGCCTCACCTTCTACCGTGGGGTTAGTTGCTAATATAACTTCTTCAAACCCCGTAGCAGCACGCTCAAGCAAGGTATCAATACCTAAGTCATTAGGGCCAATCCCGTCAATGGGAGACAAGTGCCCCATTAACACAAAATAATACCCGCGAAAACTCCCTGAATGTTCAATGGCAATAACATCAGATGGACTTTCAACAACACACAACTGCGTGGTATCACGCTGCAAATCTGAACAAATATGGCACTGCGTATTTTCGGTCAGGTTACGGCAACTTGTGCAATTTTTTACTTTTGTTAACGCCTCTTCCAATCCCTCAGCTAAAGCCAGGCCACCTTGACGATCATGCTCAAGCAGATGCATAGCCATACGCTGCGCAGACTTTCTACCAACACCGGGTAAACAGTTTAAACGTTCAATGAGCTGAGTAATAACGGGACTAAACACGTATCATAACCTTTTTAATGGATAACAACTGCTAAAACGGCATCTTAAAACCGGGTGGCATTTCCATGCCTGCCGTCAAACCAGACATCATATCCTGATTGTTAGCTTCAACTTTTCGAACAGCATCATTCAGAGCTGCTGCAATCAGATCTTCCAGAATTTCTTTATCTTCTGTCATTAAACTATCATCAATCGCCACCGACTTAACATCGTGACGTCCAGTCATAACAATCTTGACCAGACCAGCTCCTGACTCACCTGATACTTCTTGTTGAGCCAACTCTTGCTGAGCTTTTTGCATTTGCTCTTGCATTTGCTGGGCTTGTTTCATGATATCACCAAGACCTTTCATTCTCATCCTCCACTATCAAGAGCTTCTACACTCTTCATATCAATCGTTGCTGAATATTGTTCAATTATGCCCTGCAAGCCAATATCGTTTTGCAACTCATGTAAAGCCGCATCGTAGGCTGCCTGTTTTTTTTCCTTCAAATAATCTGCCGGTGTTTGCAAATCACTTGCCTTCTCAAGAACTCTTACCTCTACAACAGTAGAAAAAAAGGCAGATAACACATCTGCTATCTGCTGGTTATGTTGTTCATTATATAGTTGCGCCTTTTCCCTATCGAGACTGAATTGCCAACAGTTTCCATTGACTGATTCCAAAACACAGGCTGATGCAACAGCTTTTAACAAACCGGAAAATGGCAAACTCTGAAAATACTGAATCCATTGTTCATTGCTCTTGAACAAACTTATATCCAGAACTTCCGGTTTATTTATCTCTTCTTGTTGAGCTACCTCAATGGCCGGCTCAGCATTCACGTCTGGTGCCGAAACACCACTCACCACCTCTTCGCCAATGACTTCTGTAGTCACCTCTACATCAGAGCTGTCTGCTTTATGAGGAATCACTTCAGACAAAATATTTTCTTTTGAGTCAGTTTCGGGATTTACTGTTTTATCCAGCTCTGGCTCTGGCTCTGGTAGTGTAGATTCAGGTATTTCGGATTCATGATTAACCTGATTGATTATCTCGGCTGTCCCGGCAACCGATTCAGACTTTTTTGGGCTCTCTTCTGCCTCCTGCTGAATTTCAGGTTGCCGAACTGCAGGCTGTAGAACTGCTGCAGATTGCTGAGCTACTGGCTCAGCAGCTATCGAAGGCAACACCTTGCTTGGGGGCTCTGCCAGACCTTCTGGTCGAAATGCCAACATTCTTAATACCGTCATCTCAAGCCCGGTACGCAAATCAGGTGCCAAAGAAAGGTCTCGCTTACCCATCACACCCATCTGGTAAAAAAGCTGCAACTCTTCAGCTGTCACTGACTGAGCCAACGCCAGCACTTGATCCTGATCACCAAGACTATTGTCGATTGCATCAGGCACCATCTGGGCAATAGTCATTCGATGCAGCAACAATAACAATTCATCAAGCACTCCAGGATAATCAGGCGCCTGTTCACTAAACTCTTCAATTACAGCTAACATTTTTTGTGCATCATGAGCGAGCAAGGCGGCCGCCAGTTGATAAACTGTTTGCTGATCAATACTACCCAACATGGTACGTACTTCAGACTCAAAAACCTTGCCTGATCCAAACGCGATTGCCTGATCTGTTAAACTTAAGGCATCCCGCATACTGCCTTCAGCAGAACGAGCCAAAGCCCATAACGCAGGCTCTTCAAATTCAATCATCTCTTGCCGCAGAACATTATCAAGATGGCCCACAATTCGCTCGGGTGCCATATTTTTAAGGTAAAACTGCAAACAGCGAGAGAGTATGGTTGCCGGCAGTTTTTGCGGATCAGTTGTTGCCAGAAGAAACTTCACATGCTCAGGAGGCTCTTCAAGGGTTTTTAATAAGGCATTAAAAGCATTCTTGGACAACATGTGCACTTCATCGATGATGTACACTTTATAGCGACCTTTTGATGGACGGTATTGAGCATTATCAATAATCTCACGTACATCATCTACACCGGTATTTGACGCAGCATCAACCTCAATCAGGTCAATAAAACAACCGTCGTTTATTTCCTGACATGACGAGCATTGACCACAAGGTTCAGAACTTATACCTGTCTCACAATTCAGGCATTTAGCCAAAATACGGGCAATAGTCGTTTTACCAACACCTCGGGTGCCAGTGAATAGATAGGCATGATGTAGCCGATTATGGTCAAGAGCATTAATCAATGCCTGCAAGACGTGTTCTTGCCCTACCATCTCCCGAAAAAAGCGGGGACGCCACTATCTGGCTAAAACCTGATAACTCATTAAACCTAGTCCTAATGCATCAAAGTATTATACACAAACGTAGCGCACAAACACGCTGAAGATAAGCCAATTCATCAGTGAATGATCTTGTCGATATTGAGGGGGAAGAAATTGGGTGGCGACCCTGACCAGCCACATCCCGGCACACGAGTTGACAGTTACCGTTGCTCCCTTCCGGGCCTGGCGGAGTTCACCATCTATCGTTGCGAGAGGACCGACCAGGGCCACCATTGCAAGGTCGCGCATTATCTATGATTTACGCAAAAGCCGCAAGGCATCTGCAAACTATCTCAGGTGTTTTTAAAATTTAGCTGCTTCAGGTTAGCTGAAGAAATCAATGCCGCAATAGTCAGAAAATAATAACCTGCCAACTCAAACATCTCTTCGAAAAACACACGATAAGGAATATCAACAGCTGCTTTATCCAACGGCCAGCCAGAAATTAACAATACTGCCGCCAACATAATATAAATACCCGTCGCTGATGAAATATAGACAAGCAGATTCTTTAAGTAGTGCCTGATATTTTTTGCCAAATAAAACAACACAGCAAACAAAGGAATTAAAAAAACTGCTCTCCCCTTGCCCGCACCAAAAAGAATAACAATATCTGGAACATCCAGCTTTTCAATATCCAATTCACGTAATACAAAGGCGAAGCTAAGCCATGAAAAGAAAAATGCCACATAACGCAATGTGAACTGCAAACGAAGACCCGACTGAAAAAACAACAGGCAACTTATTGCCAAACAAATAACCTGCAGATTTTCCATCAATCCATTTTCTTTATAAATAGATTGGGAGTCGCCAAAGGCAAAAAATAACAAACCAGCCATAAAAATAAATACAACGTACCCAAAATGGCTTCTTTTTGAAGTGAGCATATAAAACCGAAAAAAATCACTATAATATGGCGGCAGATTTTAATGCACCAGAGAAACATAAAATAGCAAAAACTGAATTATTCATGCGTGTTTTTACAATGAAGTTTTTGAATCACCAATAACAGGGCTCAACATGACAAATCAATCGACAGATTCCACAAATACAGAAATTGAAGCAGCGGTATTCAGGCGACTGCTAAAACATCTGGATGACAACAAAGATGTGCAAAATATTGACTTGATGATTTTGGCAGATTTTTGTCGCAACTGTCTGGCAAAATGGTATAGCGCTGAAGCAAAAAGCCTGGGAACAGAAATTGATTATGAGCAAGCACGCGAGATAGTTTACGGCATGCCTTATTCAGAATGGAAAGATAAATACCAACAACCGGCTACCCCGGAACAGCTGACAGCCTTTGAATCAAGAAACGCTAATAAATAGAGAGCTACTCCCCCTCACGAAACCGCTTGGTCAAACCAACCAGAAAGTTTCTTAAAAACTGGTTGCCGCACTCTTTGTAGTTGCGGTGATCAGATTTTCTGAATAGAGCCGATAATTCAGATTTCGACACCCTGAAATCAGCCAGATCAAGAATTTCAATCAGGTCTTTCTCCTGGAGTTCTAAAGCAATACGAATTTTTCGAAGAATATCATTATTACTTAATCGGGTATTCGGCGGTAACACAACAGGCTCTTGCCCTTCTTTTTTGCCTCTACGATCAATAATCAGACCATCTAAAAACAGCGCCAGCACACTATCACGGCAGAGGATAAACCCATCCTCTTCTTCTTTTTTCATGATATTAAGCAAATGATCTACTGGAATTTCGTAATCCACTAACTGAAATATCTCGAGCATCTTGTCGTTGTTTAACCGTAAAGCGTAACGCAAACGCCGGAGTACATCGTTATGAATCATAGTGCCACCCAAAATTTAACCACGTTATTCGCAGCTGGAAAAACATTATATCAGAAGTAGCACCAACTCTTAATTAACGTAAAATAGAATGATGGATATTTTATGCCCATGCGGAAGCACTCAAACCTATAGCAACTGTTGCCAGCTCTTTCATTCAGGCCAACAAATCGCCCTGACTGCCGAGCAGCTGATGCGCTCACGCTTTAGTGCTTTTTTTCAAGGCGCCAAAGGCCTACCCGGAATGAATCATTATCTTTTTGAAACTCACCATCAAAACCAGCATCAGGAAAATGAACTCGAAGAGCTGCAACAAGCCTTTAAGCAACAACAATGGCTTGGCTTGAAAATACTGAAATCTGAAAAAGGCCAAAAGAATGACACACATGGCCAAGTCGAGTTTGTGGCTTTTTATCAAAATCACCCTTCACAAAAAGAACCCGAACAACTTCACGAATGTTCAAATTTTGTTATAGAAAACGATCGCTGGCTATATGTAAACGGTGACATCAGGCCCGATATCAAGCTAAAGCGCAATGAAGCATGCTGGTGTGGTAGCCATAAGAAATACAAACAATGTCACGGTAAATAAACCCGGAATATTTGCACCAACTGTCTAATAGGGTTTTTGTACATTATGTGTACTATTTATTTGCCATCTCCCCTATTTTGCCCATAATCTTATACATTCACTATTGAATGTCTTCAGAAACCCGGGAATCAAAGAACATGTTTAAACATATGAAAATCGCTTTCTTTATCTGCCTGTTTGTCATTCTGGCTGCCTGCAAGGCAGAAATGGATTTCGGGTTTCAATATGACGGCTTTATTTTGTCAAACCCGACAGGGTATCTTCAAGCTACTCGTTTTATAGGCTCACCTGCAACAAGCAACCCTTTAGCTTCAGCAAATATTCCGGCACACCCTTATCTTGCAGAACAGGGACGTAATGGTATGCATTCAGACTCTTATGCTTCGGGTACTTATCCTTGGGCGGGTCCTTTGGGAAATAACCCAACCGTTACTTCAAAGTCGTATGGTTTTGTTATTGGTGGAGAATGTGCAACAGTCACTTTTGACTCTCAAGGCCGATTGATTTCTGTATGCACCGGCTTAACTTATATGACACTGTTACTAATGGATCCTGACACTCTACAACCACTTGCCAAATGGGGATTGCCACTCAGGGAGTCAAGCTCGACTCTTGACCTCGATGTAATCCAAACAGACACCTCGGGCGGAGCCTACTTTCATATGATGGATAATGATCGCCCGATTATCGCCAATGCTGACCGACATATTCAAATTTTCTCTGTTAATGACAGTGGACCAACTCCGATCTGGGGAGTAGACGAAGATTATAATCTGAACCCATATATCCCTGCGGGCCATCTGGTCACCGATGCCATTCCGGATTGGGATGGCAATATCTGGTTTATTACTCGCCAGGGTATTGTTGGCGTTATTGACTTCAACACAAAAGCAATTCAAACATTACAACTAAGCGGCGAAGAAATACAAAACTCTTTAGCTGTCGCACAAGATGGCGTTTACATCGTCTCTGATCATGCGCTCTATCGCTTTGAAGCTGACGGCACTGGCATGCCATCATATACGTGGAGAGAAACCTATGATCGTGGCACATCGATAAAACCCGGCGCAATCAGCCAGGGTTCAGGTAGCACACCCACATTGTTAGGAACAGATTATGTAGCCATTACCGACAATGCCGACGGACGAATCAACGTCATCGCCTTCCATAGGCAAGATGCTTATGCCGGCACAAGGGAAATCTGCAAAGTACCAGTATTCACTAATAATGCCAGCATGACCGAAAACAGCCTTATCGGCTATGATCGCAGTATGATTGTTGAAAACAATTAT
>CBDUPD010000071.1:0-8755 GCA_965368985.1 uncultured Spongiibacteraceae bacterium
GATCCTCTGGCAAGAATAGGGGGAGACGAATACTGGGTTTCAGGAAAGGTTATTTCTGTTACTCGTCCCAAATAATATTTCACCCAGTCATTGCTATGAAGTTTTATTGACTGAAAGCCTTTCTGACTTTGGTATAGTTTTATATTGGTGCTAGAATTATCAGATAATAAAAATTTTGATGCCTGGTGGAGGCTCTCTTTGATCGAGTTGTCTGGTTATAGTGATTTTAAGGAAGTTGGATCTGGTGGGCAGGCCAAGGTTTATTTGGCCACACAAGACTCCTTTCAAAGAAAAGTAGCAATAAAAGTACTTTTGCCTGAATTTGCCGATGATGTAGATTTTACTGAACGTTTTCTTCGAGAAGCTCGTACTGTCGCTAATTTGTCACACCCGCATATTATTCCTGTTTATGACTTTGGTCAGCTTGATGGTTCATTCTATATGACAATGGATTATCTTTCTGGTGGAGACCTGGGTGACAGACTGTCAGGCGACCTTGCTGAAGATGATATTTTGCGCATTATCAGCCAAATAGCGACAGCCCTGCATTTTGCCCATGAAAAAGGTTTCGTACACCGAGATATCAAACCCGATAACATCATGTTTCGTGAAGATGGTTCAGCCGTCTTAACTGATTTTGGTATCGCCAGGGCACAAGATGCCTCTAATCAGTTGACAAAAGTGGGGCAGGTTGTCGGTACACCCAAATATATGAGCCCTGAACAGCTTCAGGGGAAAGAGGTAGATGGTAGAACCGATATTTATTCATTAGGCATTATGCTTTATGAAATGTTTACCAAACGCTGTCCTTATGAAGACCCTGATTTCATGACTTTGGCCATGAAGCATTTTAAGGATCCAATCCCTAAATTGCCGATGAAATACAGCAAGTACCAAAAACTATTTGAACGTATGGTTGCCAAAGAGCCGGATAAACGTTTTAGAGATGGTGCTGAAGCCGTTGAACTTATCGAGCAGATACGTAGCGGAAAAGTTGAAGCTAACAGTATCGATAGTGGCAATGCCGCACAACTGAAAGCCAAGGCAGCACCCAAACCGATATTTTCGGAGAAACAACCCAAGCTGGTGCACATTCCACGAGAATTGATGCTTGAACTGCAAGATCTTGACCCTTTGTTAGATGTAAACTGGAACCAGAGAGCAACTGCGATTCTTGCTCAGCTTGACAGCGTCAAAAGAAAATATGCATTTGAGCAATACCTCGAACCTAAAGGTGTTATATATGATGCAGATACTAAAAAGTTTGATTTCTACGGTAGGCAGAGTGTTCAGGATGTAGTGGCATATCTGCGCAATGCAGGGCTGCAAACTATTGGCCGCAAGTTTATTGAAGGCCAGGAAATGCTCCGATCTACACGAGATCCTATTGCCTTTGCAGATATGGTTGAAAGTAGCCTAAGTGTTATTGAGCGCTACGATACACAAGAAAATCTATCCGTTCAGAAAGAGAAAATCCTGCTACGTAATGCATTTCTGGATGACCTGGTTTTAATTGCGCGTGGAATGGATTTTGAAGTACCTAAAAATCAACGCTCTCTGTCTGCAGATGCTATTAAAGTATTTATTATTGAAATATTCATAAAACAACAGATACAAGGCTATCGTTTTAAGACTTTACCGATTTCTGCTCTGGAAAATGATGAAAACGACTATATAAAAACCACCATGGCAAAAGAAGTAAAAGTCAGACAATGTGAAGTCATTAAATCTGAAAATTACTTTTTCCTGGTAGGGCCTGTCCGTGACTTTGATCAAAATCCTTACTCAATCCGTCGATTCTTGATAGAAGAAACAGTAATGGGGGGAAGTGTTGTTTATTTTAATGCTGTAGCTATCTCACATAAACACATAGCCAAACCAAAAAATCACGAAGTTATTAGCTGGATTCTTTCAAGAATTGTCACTCTTGAAAGACAATTAAGTCATGGCATTATTAAACTGGTTGAAGACATTGAAAAAGCTCAAAAGCTTTATTTATTGCCAATTTTAAACAAGCCTATTGAAGCTGATGGAACACAGTTGGAAAAAGCTATTGCCAGACGCTTACATGAATACGAGAGAAATCTATCAATATTTATATTGGGGAAAATTCCAAAAGGCGTATCTGAATTAGCTAACACTGTCGATGATTATGAATATCTGTTTTTTAGTTTAAGAAAATTAATTATTGATCTGGCTTGTGATGTAAGGGATTTCTCGACTCAATCAACAACTGTTTTGAGTACGGCTGCAGAAGAAATGGATTTAAGGATGATGTCATATCTTAAGCTGCTGGATAAAAGAAAAACCAAAGTCTTTACTACCGCTCGTGAAGAAGAGGTTGATCCTGCAAACGACCCTGACCTTCCCAGAGAAGAGTTTGCTGCAGCACTGGATAATTTTGAGCCGAAGTTCGATAAATTGCGCATGAAATATAAAGAAATATTACGCAAAAATGCTGCGCCTAAAAACAGCTTCAGGATTTTATTAGAAAAAATATTTAAGATTGAAGAAAAAGAACTAACAACTGATGATGTTCAAAACGAGATTGATTCTGTTAAGCGTAAGTGTCTGATAGCTTTAATTAAAATATGCAAGCGTTATCCCAGAGTTACCTTATACCTTGAATTTGAAGATTTGGTACAGATCAACGAAGAGCTTCGACATTACTCTATACCCGCAGGGGATGAAGGCCTGGCAAGATTGCCAATACTATTCAAATTATATGAAGATAGAACAACCTTTGATCTCAAGGCTGTTAGAAAAACACTTGAATTTGATGTATTTAAAGAAGTGCCGGAATATCAGAGCGAAGGGGTTTAGTTACCCGGTTTCTTATAACTGTAGAAACTCGGATTCAATCTGGCATATTGAGATTTGTGTTTTAACTTGATCGTACAGTCTCAAAAAAGCACAAGATTCAATTTTTGCGACTATATGTTTGGAGTTCCTGCAACTGTTGATAAGCAACCCCAGTCTCATCTTCTAACTTGTGCTGCAATACCTCCGATAGTTGCAGCTCAACATATATAAAAATGGATTGTTTATGAGTTCCGCATTCGGCCATTAGTTGCCATTCATAAGCATCAAAGATTGCTTCTCAATAGCTGCAGTTCAGAATGGTTGAACTGCTGCTAACGGGTGATTGATGTAGGTTGGTGGTGAAGAATGAACCCCAACACTTGCCCACCAACAATACGCTGGGGTTCGTAAACTCACCCCAGCCTACGCGCTAATGAAAGGCAATTGTCTTTGCTTATGATTAGGAACAATGGGTCGGCTATTCACTTCCTGGTGCTCATAAAACCGAATATCCACTTCTCTCTATAGTGGCAGGAAAATATGACTGATCACTATATGGATAGTTGAAGAATTCGATCTAAACGGTTTTATAACATTGCCTGTTCAAGTTTGAGCTTCTACACTTTTTATCAGGTTTGAACCTGTTAATTTAAATGCATTATTAGCATCAATCTGTACTCATAAAATCTTCCGGTTCAGTACATTTCGCAGGTTACCTACCAGACCGGTAATTCCACCTGTCTCTTCTCTGAGAGAGGGCAGTTCAATATCTGGAGTAATCCATCCATTCCAGTTATTCAACAGTCTTCCTAGTCCGTTCGCCTGATAAACCAGCGAATATAATTCATCAATTTGACTCATATGTTTCTTATACGGTCTGTATAAATTGAGTTGTTGCTCAAGAGACAGGTTAGCCGTTTTGTTTTTATATAGCTCAAGCTTGAATCGTATATTGCTGACCACATGCCTATAAAATTTTAATTTTGTATTTAACGAAATATTGGTGAAATCTTCATTTTCTCCAAATACGTTAAAGTCGATTGCTAAAACTTGCGAGCATGTATTACGAGAGGAGCACAATGTTGCAGTACGTGTACCATTGGTGATAGAGCATAAAGCCCCGAATATTTGGGGGCCTGAACAACAATTAATAGCATGGTTTTCTGATTCTACATTACCAAAAACATCAAGTTGACCTTCCAGAAGCACATAAAAGAAATGACCGTTATCTCCTTTATCCATTAAAGTCTCACCAGGCTCCAGATTTATGATCACTGAATTTTCAAGAAACAGTTTATATTCATTTTCATCAGAGTCTGCCAACTCAGAAAAAAAGTGAACTCTATTCAGCTGCTTTTTTATATTGTTTAATCTGAATTCTGAAATTGATATAACTTGCATAAAAGATCCTTATCTCATTAAGCAGCAAAAGAACGATCGATAACATCCCTGATTTTGTAATCTCTCAATGGAGCAGGGGAGTCATCAAGTATTGTTCTGGGTTTCTCTACAACATCAAAAGCCCCAAAAAATACTGCCTTTTCAACATTGATTGATTGATGTGATAATGCCGATGTCATGATAATTTTTGCGTTTGTATAAATTTTGCTACGTTTAAGAAACTCAATACCGTTCATTACTGGCATATCGATATCCAATAATATAACGTCATATTCCTTGGCTTTAATCATATTAAGTGCTTCAGTTCCATTTTCAGCCTCATCTATTTCACAGATATTTTTATCAGCGCTGAGTATTTGTCTCAATGTGCTTCTCATTATAAATGAGCCATCTGCAATTAATGCTTTATAACGTTTCGTTGCTGTTAACATGTTGTGCTCCTTATAAATCCGCTTTGGTTCTGTTGAAAATTTCTCTTAACCCAAGAATAGTAAGCATTAATAATATTGTCTTATGGGAAGTTTGATGGAGCTCACATAGTAAGGCGGATTGAGAGATTTTGATGCTTTATTGTGATCAGTTCATAACAGTTGATGTTAAGTTCGTCACATGATTTTTTGGTATATTTTCATGGTGAATTACACTAAAAAAATGAATGGTTTTCTATGGCGACAGGCGGTAGTAAAGTTTTATGGATATACCTGTATTTATAGATGCATTTGCATATTTTGATAACATAAATATCTACCAATAAGCACACTGTATTTTTCTTAATTCTTTGCTGGTAGTGAAATCCTCCCCGAGATTTATATGTTCTTTATTGGCAGTGTCATATATTGGCCAGTATGGCTTATTGTGGCTGTTAGGATTTCCACTTCTTGCAAAGTTTGACCAATAATTTGATATGATTAATGCGGCATTTTGTTGAGCGGTCGTTTTAATCTCTCCAGTGGGACCTGATCTATCAAAGATAAAAGGAACATCAGAACCGTGTACAATGCCAACAGAGGGTGCATTAATGCCTTTTTGGCTATCAGCCAAAGCACGTAATATTGAGTCGCTGTATTCCGTGAAAATATATTGAAATACCGGGTATCCTTCATCATGGAGAAGATCTGATAATTTTACTGTGGGGCAGTACATCAACCAGTCACCAATAATTGCCGCCATAGCTTCACCCACATTTGAGAATTCTTCTATAGGGTAGATTTGATACAAATCAGTTGCTCTTTCAGGGAATCGGGTATGTAAATAGTTTTCATAGCCACCTGTAGCCGGGTGATCTGTGTACACTTCCCAAAGGCTACCTTCTTTGGATACATTACCAATGATTACCGGAGGTTTGTTACTGGCATTTCGAATTGATTGTTCGAAAGGCTCTTCTAAAAAATAGCCATCTATGGTCACATGAGGAAAGAATCCCCATTCATCAAAGTCTCGTATAAATATCTCATTAAAAGGAGTTGTTAAGCGGTCTTTAATTGATTGTTCAGGTAAGGACCTAAGACATTGCAGTCTATTCGGTTCATGACAACCGAACCTGTTGGCCAATGCTATGCCAGCCTTATGGGCATCTTCTATGGTGTGGGTAATCCAGCTGGTACAAGGGCCACTTTGTATTATGGCTTTATCAAACAGTTGCTGACTCAAGGGGGATGCCATATGCATGCATACACTTAGCCCTCCAGCTGATTCTCCAAAAAGGGTAATATTGTCAGGGTCGCCACCAAAATTTGATATTTGACTATTCACCCATTTTAAAGCTGCAACCTGGTCAAGAAAGCCATAGTTACCGGAGCCCCCATATGTGCTTTCGGCACTGAGCTCTGGCAATGATAAAAACCCGGCTACTCCAAGGCGGTAATTGAAAGTTACAACAATCACATCTTGTCTTGAAGCAAGGTTATCTCCTATATAACTCGGTTCACTTCCTGAGCCCTGCTGTAAAGCTCCACCGTGTATATAGACCATCACAGGATGAGGCCCCTTGGTTTCGGGTACCCAAATATTTAAATACAGGCAGTCATCACTTTGCATAGGCCGAAAAATTGATGTTGGTTTTGACCATTGTACGCAGCCCGTGTAGTTAACAGCTGCATTCCAGAGTCCACCCCATGGTTTTAGTGGTTGAGGCTCACGCCACCGATTGCTGCCTGTTGGTGGTTGCGCATAGGGTATGTGCATATATGTGCTTACAGAGCCATCAGACCAACCTTTCAATCTACCATAATCTGTCGTCACAATTCGTTCACAGATGATAAAACACATATCTGGCTCACAAGCACTTGCGAATAGACATAACACCAGTAAGGGTGCTTTAAGGCTAGCGAAACGTAATAATCGCATATAAACTCCCAAGTAATGGCTTTTGAGCCAGGATATTATTATTAAAAAGCTACTTTCAGAGATTGGTTAGAAAGAATAATAAAAATACTTTTCTTGTTTCAGTAGGTTAAATGTGGACAAGCTTCAGTTACATACGGTCAACCTCAATTTGAAATCAGCTTTATCAGTTAGCTATTTACGACTGATTAACCAGATTCTTCAAGAAGAGGGCTATGCAACTGACTCATGGATTTCTCAGGCGGGGATAAAACAACAAGACCTGCTTGATCCCAATGGTTTTATCAGCTTCGAACAAATTGAAAAACTCTTGACCAATAAAGAGATTGTTTCCAGCTTTAATTATGTAGGTTTACTGCTTGGTCAAAAGTTGACGATGTCAGCTCATGGCATTGTCGGACACCTGGCTATGGCCGGCAAAACATACCTTGATGGCTTAAAACTTTTTGAGCGGTTTACAAAAATAAGAACCCAACTAGTCAGCTTAAGACTTGAGATCACCGACGATTTTTTAATTATCCATTTTGATACTTGTGTCGAACATCCGCTGTTGCATCATATTCTTGCAGATAGTACCTTGAGTGGAAGTTATCACCTTATAGGACAGTTTGTTGGCAATCGTCATGCTGTACATTCTGTAGAGTTTAATTACAGCAAACCCGATGATATGACTAGCCATGAAGCCTGTTTCGATTGTCCTATGGTTTTTGGCAACCATCTACGCATTCTTATCAATATTGATGCGGTATCCCAGGTTTCTATCAGCTCTAATCCTGTTGTTCTTAAAACAGCCCAACAACAGTGTGAAATGATTTTTAAAGAGCTTAGCAACCCTGATAGCATCACAGAAAGAGTATTGGCTTTGCTTCAGGCAACACCTGAGTACTGTTTTAATCAGCAACATTTAGCAGAATGTATGGCGATGAGTGCTCGTACTCTAAGAAGAAAACTTGCTGATGAAGGTAGTCATTACCAACAACTGGTTGACCAGGCTCAGCAGTTACAAGCAACCAGTTATCTGGATAATACAGATTGGTCTATTGATGAAATAGCATCACTAATGGTATATAGTGATGCGAGTAGTTTTAATAAAGCCTTTAACAGGTGGTTAGGTTGTAGTGCTGCCAGCTATCGTAAATAGGTGGAGAACTTATCCTGAAAGCCATATTATTTTTTGTCTATTATATAGTTTGAGATATATGTATGAGTAATTTTAAAAGTCGTTATGGTCCTTGGGTTGTTATTGCCGGTGCTACTCAGGGAATTGGTGAACAATACTCATTACAGATAGCAGCAAAGGGTTTAAACGTTATGTTAATTGCCCGGGGTGAAGAAGGCCTTAACTCTGTTGCCCAGACTATCCGCGAACAATATCCGGTAGAAGTGGATACGCTTGCTGCTGATTTATCTTCAGCTGATATAGAACAAAAATTGCAAGGCTTTGTGGGTGAGCGTGAAGTAGGGTTGGTTGTTTACAATGCTATTTACTCACATATCGGGGAATTTCTTGAAGATGATTTATCTTCCAAAATGCTAAGTCTTGATGTGAATTGTCGTGGCCCTCTGATTTTTGTTAATCAACTGGCAAGACCAATGATTGATCGAAAAAAAGGCGGAATAATTCTCATGTCTTCAATGTCAGGTTTCCAGGGTTCTGCATTGGTTTCAAATTATGCGGCGACCAAGGCATTTAATACTGTATTGGCAGAGAGTTTATGGGAAGAGTTCAGACATAATGGAGTTGACGTTCTTGCTGTTGTAGCTGGTGCAACTCGCACACCAAACTTTAACCGCCAAACCCCTTCTGAAAAGGCCGAGTCTGCCTTCCCGATGGATCCTGCTGATGTCGTTGTAGAGGCATTAAATGCTCTGGAAAAGCATAAGGGGCCAACCGTCATAGTCGGAAGAGTCAATCGATTGGTTAACTTTCTATTACGGCGGTTATTTACACGACGTATGGCTGTGACGTTTCTTAGTAACGCTACCCGTAAGCTGTATGAAAAACAGTAATTTTCAAGATCAGGTTATTTTGTGAGATAATGGGCTTTTATTATTTTCAGGCTGTATTGATATGACTGTTGAAAAAACACTTAATGCACGAAGTGATTCAAAATGTGAGCTATGTAATTCTGATACTTCACTTTCTGTATACGAAGTTCCACCTAATGCTGAAAGCCATGCTGAAAAATGTGTTTTACTGTGTGAAACA
>CBDUPD010000072.1:0-8709 GCA_965368985.1 uncultured Spongiibacteraceae bacterium
GGCTGGGAGTATCCATAAAAGACTGCACTGGAAAAAATCAGTAGATAAACCTGATAATTCTTGAAGCCTTTTGTGTAGTAAAGAACAAAGCTTACTAAAACAAGAAACACAAAAGGATAACTATTAAATAACATGATTATTCTATCTCTGAAGAAAGCCTGGAAATATGTGCTATAAGGCAGTAATTAGAATGTTTCATGTTAATATTTAAACTGTTCTTTTATTCTCATTATTTTCGTATCAGGCTCTGTCAGAGTCTACATTCATTAAAAAGCAAAAGCCAGAATCTCAATAAGGCAATATTTGCACAAAAATCACCCTTGCAGACATCAGTCACACATACCCCTATCACAACCTTTCTTTATGATTTCTTCCATAAATAGAAAACTGCGGGCAACACCAGCAAGGTTAGTACTAACGCACTAAGCATACCGCCAACCATGGGAGCCGCAATGCGACTCATTACCTCTGAGCCTGTACCACTGCCCAACATAACCGGTAATAAGCCTATAATCGTAGCACCTACTGTCATCATAACCGGCCGCAATCGTAACCCTGCCCCATTAATAACTGCGGTTGCCAGCTGTTCATTATTCGGTTTGATATTCTGCTCATTACAACTTTCAATCAAAGCGCTATACGACTGGTTGAGATATACCAGCATGATCACGCCTATTTCGACCGACACCCCCGCCAAAGCAATAAAACCTACACCGGTAGCCACCGAGAAGTTGTATCCAATGAGATACATCAACCAGATACCTCCTACCAAAGCAAGCGGCAGGGTACCCATAATCATCGCTACTTCAATAAAATTACGGAAGTTCATGTACAGCAATATCACAATAATGGCGATTGTCAGTGGCACCACATAACTGAGTTTTTTCTCAGCTCTTTGCATATATTCATATTGTCCTGACCAGTTAATCGAATAACCGGCTGGCAGGTCGAGTTTTTCCTGAACAATCTGCTGTGCATTTTTTACATAACTACCCACATCAACATTTTCTATATCAATAAATGTCCACCCATTCAGTCGTGCATTTTCACTTTTAATGCCTGGTGGCCCATCTTCGATAAAAACGTTTGCCACATCAGCCAGAGCAATTCTCTGGCCGGAAGGTGTTATGACCGGCAGGTTTTGCAGAGACACTACAGAATCCCTGTATGCTTGCGGGTAACGAATGTTTACCGGATAACGCTCCAGACCTTCAACTGTTTGCGTAACATTCATACCGCCAATCGCAGTGGCTACCACCTGCTGTACATCGGCAATATTCAAACCATAACGTGCTGCTTTTTCGCGCTGTATATCAACCTTCATATAGCGGCCACCGATAACCCGCTCTGAATAAACCGAAGCCGTCCCGTGTATATCAGCAACAATCACTTCAAGCTGTTTACCAATATCCTGAATCACTGATAATTCCGGGCCTGCAATTTTAATACCCACCGGCGTTTTAATACCTGTTGCCAACATATCAATACGTGTTTTTATCGGCATTACCCAGGCATTGCTTATACCGGGCAGCTGCACCAGGCTATCCAGCTCTTTTTTAAGACTCTCTGTATCCACACCATCACGCCACTGGTCTTTGGGTTTAAGCTGAATAAATGTCTCAATCATGGTTAATGGCGCAGGGTCTGTTGCCGTATCTGCCCTGCCAATTTTACCGAACACATTTTCTACTTCTGGCACACTGCTAATAAGCTTATCCGTCTGTTGCAACAACTCTCGTGCCTTACCAATCGATATTCCCGGGTAAGTCGTTGGCATATACATTAAATCGCCCTCATCAAGAGGTGGAATAAACTCACTACCGGTATTTTTCAACGGGTAAATGGCCATAAGTGTAATGATTAATGCCATGCCAATCGTTGACTTTGGATAAGCAATAACCTTTCTTATAAATGGTGCGTAGGTCGATGTAATCAATCTGTTTAACGGGTTTTTATTTTCTGCAATTACCTTGCCCCGAATAAAATACCCCATTAACACCGGAATTAATGTGATCGCCAAAATAGCAGAAGCCGCCATGGCATAGGTTTTAGTATAAGCCAGTGGCGAGAACATACGTCCTTCTTGTGCTTCGAGGGTAAACACTGGCAAGAAGCTAATCGTTATAATCAACAAACTAAAGAATAATGCTGGCCCTACTTCACTGGCAGACCGGGAAACAAGTTGCCAGCGGTTTTCATCAGTCAGTGATGTCTTTTCCATATTTTTATGCATGTTTTCAATCATGACGATGGCACCATCAACCATGGTACCAATCGCAATCGCTATACCACCCAAAGACATGATATTTGCATTCAATCCTTGCATGTACATAACAATAAACGCCAGCAATATGCCTACAGGCAGACTAATAATGGCAACCATGGAAGAACGAAAGTGAAACAAAAAGGCGATACAAACGAGTGCTACAACAATCAATTCTTCAGTGAGTTTTTCCCATAGATTTCTAATCGCTCTTTCTATCAGGTTTGATCGGTCATAAACCGTAACAATCTCTACCCCTTCAGGCAGGCCCTGTTTTAATTCATTGAGTTTGCTTTTTACCCCATCAATCGTTTGTTGTGCATTCTCACCAAAGCGCATAACAACAACACCACCAACAACCTCCCCTTCACCATTGAGCTCGGCAATACCCCTTCGCATTTGTGGCCCAAGGTTGATATCAGCTACATCTTTCAGCAGTAACGGTGTTCCATTGGCATTAAGCCCCAGCGGTACATTTTTCAGATCATCCAGATTTTGCAGATAGCCATTGGTACGAACCATATATTCCGCTTCTGCCATCTCTACGACAGAGGCACCCACTTCCTGGTTCGCTCTTTGTATTGATCGCTGAATATGATTCAGAGGGATATCAAATGCCCGTAATTTATCAGGATCAACCTGAACCTGATACTGCTTCACCATACCACCAATGGTTGCAACTTCTGAAACACCGGCAACCGTCTGTAGTTCATATTTTAAAAACCAATCCTGTAAGCTGCGCAACTGACTGATATCATGCTTACCGGTTTTATCAATCAGACTGTAAATATACACCCACCCAACACCCGTCGCATCAGGCCCCAACTGCGGATTGGCCGTCGCCGGTAATGAGGGGGCAACCTGGCTCAGGTATTCCAGTACTCGACTTCTAGCCCAATAAAGATCAGTATCATCATCAAAGATGACATAGACATAGGAGTCTCCAAAAAAAGAGTAGCCTCTTACAGTAACTGAACCCGGAACTGACAACATTGCTGTGGTTAACGGATAGGTAACCTGATCTTCGACCACTTGTGGGGCCTGGCCGGGATAAGAGGTTTTGATAATAACCTGCACATCTGAGAGATCAGGAATGGCATCAACAGGCGTATTTTTTACCGCAAATAAACCACCGGCAACCACGATTAGCAACAGCAAAATAACAAAAAAACGGTTATTAATAGAAGCTTGTATTATTTTCTCAATCATACAAATCTCCTAATGCTGATGCATATCATGATTAACCGGCATCGGCATATTATCTGACACCTTACTCTTTTCAGGCTTACTCTTTTCAGGCTTACTCTTTTCAGGCTTACTCTCTTCAAGATTACCCTCTTGCATGGTATCCTGCATCGTCTCATGTCCGTTCATATCACCTGGCTCTTTCATAACATCATGCTCTTTCATAACATCATGTTTCGGCATCACCTCATGCTCAGGTAAAACTTCTGTCATTGGAACCGTATCATGATGCTGACGCAAGAAGTCTGAATCGATACTTGATTCAGAGTCCAACAGAAAATGTGCTGATACAACAATGCTTTCACCTTCATCAAGGCCTTCGAGTATCTCTGTTTTATTTTCACCTGTTCGTCCCACCCTGATTGCAACAGATTTATACTTACCATCACCCAATGCCAACACAGCTCGATCCTGACTTCCGGTATGGATAATCGACTCTGTAGGTACTTGCAACACTGGAATATCATCATCACTGTGTATAGCCACTTGAGCATACATATTGGGCTTTAAAACATAATCACTATTATCAAAACGCAGACGTACTTTTACTGTTCGGGTTTTGGCATCAAGCGTGGGATATATATAGTCAACAATGCCATTCCACGTTCTTCCGGGCACATAATCAAGACTCATATCAACTCTGGCTCTGTCTTTTAGATTCGATACCTGCCGCTCAAACACTTCAGCGATAACCCAAACCTGATCAAGTGAACCGATAGATACGATTGCATTACCCGGTTTTACAAACATGCCCTCTCGAACAGAAAGATCTGCCACAATGCCATCTTGAGGAGCATAGATGGTAATTGTTTGCTGTACGGTTTTATCTCTCTTTAATGCTTTAATCTGGCTATCAGGAACTTGCAGTGCTTTTAATCGGCTTTCAGCCGAATCAATAAGTTGTTTATTTCCGCGATTCATCGAAATCAGTAATTCTTCCTGAGCACTGACTAATGTCGGCGAATAAATTGCATAGAGTGGCTGCCCCTGTTTCACTTGTTCACCTTCTGATTTCACATAGAGCTTGTCTAACCACCCTTCTACCCTTGGGTGAATATGAATCAGCTTATCCTGGTCATAACCGATATAACCCACTGTATCAATTTTTGTATGCAGCTGTGCTCTTTCAACTTTTGCCGTTCTAACACCCAGATTATTTTCAACATCAGGATTAATTCTTATTGTCCCTGGGCTATCACTACCCGTATCATCGTAAACCGGCACAAGCTCCATACCCATAGGCGACTTTCCAGGAGCATCACGCCTGAAATTGGGGTCCATCGGAGCCACCCAATACATCGGCTTCTTTTCAGCAATAGTTGTTTCTTGCTGCATCTGTTCATTATTCATCAGCTGTATTACGCCTACACCTGCAATCACGCCGACACTAACCAATACAATGTTTTTCATAACATTATTCATTATTCTCTCCTGCAGTACCGGTATTTTGTGCATTAACACCAGCCAATAGATAGTTCAGTTGCGCCCTGGCCTTTTGTCTTTCTGTTTCAATTTCAAGTGCTTCTATTTTGCTATTTAGTTCTGCGATATAAGCACGCATCACTTCAGCAAAATCTCCATTATCATTGGTATACGCTGAAAGTGCGGCATCTGTCTGATCATGCATCTGTTTTAACAAACGCTTTTTATACAACGATGATCTTTCATCCAGGCGCATCAGCCTGACATGTGCTTTATAAAAATTTGCCATCAAGTGACGACGAGCCAGCTCATAATCAGTCGTCGAAGCCTGCTTGCGCAGTGATGCCGCTGATACTTTTTTATCATTTCTGCCAGCTGAAAACATAGGCAAATCAAAACTGACACCAACCGATATAAAATCATCACGTTCCATACCATCAGGCGCATCATCCCTATAAGCATACGAGGTATTCAGAGCCCAACCAGACTTATATGCCTGTTTGGCTATATTGATATCGGCTTCTTCGATTGTTATCTTTTTATCAATAATTTGCAGTCTTGGATGCTGCAGAATGACTTTTTCGATTAGTTCTTTTTTGTTGCCATCTGCCAACAATTCTATTGTTGGTAAATTATCGGTTAAATCACTGCCATGCCATTCAACAGGCAGCCACTCTTCCAGTAAATTTTTACTGGTTTCTTTCAACAATTTTAAACGTGTTAGCCTGTCTTCAAGTTTTGTTAACTCAAGCTGAGCACGTACAACATCATGCTGCTTTGCCTTACCTGCCGTACTGGTATAACGCGCATTAGTTACATCAACCAACTGCTCAAAAAGATGACGTTCACTTTCAATCAGTTTAATGGTTTGCTCTGCCTGATAACTATCAAGCCACAACTCACTCACCTTTTGTTGCAACAAGGCAGATCTCTCAGCTCGCATATAGGGGTTAACTTCAGATTTCAGTAATGACTTTTGCGATTGAAGATCAAGACTATCTCCACGGGGAAACCGCTGAGTAATACCGACCTTTAACTGTGTCATATTTTCCTGGTCATGCTTGAAGCTATCAATCGGCAGGTTAGCAACACCTAATGACATAACAGGGTCAGGCAGTTGCCCTACCGCTTCAGCTTCATCAAGCAGGGATTGCTCCCTCAATACACTGCCCTTCATCCAGATATCATTGTCTTTAGCCAAAGTTATCGCCTTTTCAAGCGGAAGGCTTTTACTGATATTAGTGCTATCTGATTCTGCCGATGAAGAACTGGCCACAAGCAATAACAGGGCAGCCAGGCACTTTCTATTTTTGAAAATTGTCATGATCACTATCCAATTCGTGCACAATAAGTACAAATTTCTGTGTAATGAACAAAAAGCTCAACAACACAAACACAAATTTTGGGCGCAGTTACCCCGGGACTAGATCAAAATGGGAGGGCGATAGAGACTTGCAGCGTGTTTATCTGCGGGTTGATTATCAATAAAAGCGATTAAAAGAGAGCTAACTGTATCAACATTCAAATTGAAATTTGACGTGAGATTAACAGAACCCGAGACACAGGTAGCACAATCAGAGTCACAACAATCTGCAGCACCTGTATGCATTTCTGCATGTATATCCACAATAACTACTGAAGCATCGACTGTTTGATCATGTTCATGACAGGGAAGCGTAGCTGCTGTTTCTTGCTCAACCGTGGTAGAGCGATCAACCATTGAAGATGCCATTTGCGATGCAAATACCGTATTGGCCGACATCAGCAATACTAAAAATAGCGCAAGAATTTTGTTAAATGGCTTCATGATTAACCGTTATTTTCTCTCTTCATTAATGAGAATATGCATTATTAGTCAAATCTGCAAGTAAGAAGTTCCTTAAAAACAACAATTTACCCAAGAGACTCAGCTAATAAGCCTGTCAATAAATCCACTTTGGGCCGCAGCTGATCAAACGATACCTGGGGGTTCACCAAAAAACCGAATAGACTCAATCGCAGACAATCAGCCAATTCTGCTGCATGAATGTTCGAGTTAATTTTTTGGTCTTTTTGTAATCTTTCAATCTGTTTAACCAGCGCCGCACCAAATGCGGTTTTACTGATATTTAAACTTTGCGAACCACTCTGACGTACAATGGCCAGATTAATTTGCTGCACCAATTCGATATTTCCTACTGCCTCATGCTCTTCAAATATAATATCGACCAAACGTTTTAAAAAGCTTTTGGCAGTAGCAACTCTATTCAATTCACTATCGATACGTGCAGCCATGGATTCAGATATTTGTTGTTGCCGCGCCAGCAATATGTGATCTTTAGTGGGGAAATGAAAGAAAAAAGTACCTTTGGCAACACCCACGGTTTTACAGATTTGATCAACCCGCGCCTTATCAACACCCACTCGACAAAACTCCTCAATCGACGCATCAAATAAGCGTTGCCGGGTTTGCTCCCGCTGAATATCACGCAAGTTTGCCGGTTTTTCATTGGGCATCTTATCAAACAAATGATCAGGCATTGGTAACGGCCTTTTACCGTGTGGTCTAATCGCCTATGATACACGACAATTATTATCAGCACTAAAATGCACCCTGATTAAACAAACCCATCGAGCCACCTATGAATTCTGACGTTGTAGAGCGATTAAACCAGTTTATTGCCGACCACCTGCCCCTGATGGTGAATATGGGTGCTGAAATCGAGCACTATGACGGTGAAAAATTTCTGCTAAAAGCCCCGCTGGCCTTAAACCACAACGACAAGAATACCGGCTTCGGTGGCAGTCTATACTGCATATGTGTATTGAACGCTATCGGCCTGGTATTTCTAAAATGTTTTGAAAAAGGCATGAACCCTGACCTCGTCGTAGGCAAGGCCGAAATAGAGTATAAAAAACCGGTAACCAGTGAATCAATTATCGGCCACTGTGACTCCCCTTCACAGGAACATTGGGATGCCTTTTTTGACAAGTTCGCCGAGAAAGGCAAAGCCGGCATCAGTCTTGAATCACGGATTTTTGAAAATGATGAAGAAGCCGTCTATTTCAGTGGTCGTTTTGCCTTGATTGGAGAAACCGACTCACCTCGTTAACCCGCATGTTTAATGGGTTTTATCCATATAAGCCATTTACATTTCTTTACATACCTGACCAAAATACTCAACTATAATAAACCTAAAAACGAGCCGATTGCGTTGAGGTATTAATAATGAACTCACCTGATTTCAGAAAAACCTGCCAGAAAATCCTGACACAGGGCAGACAAATTCTCGACCTTGAAATGGGAATAGTCAGTCATATTCACGACAACCTCTATGACATCATTGCAGTAGACTCTCAAACAGGCGTATTTCAGTCAGGTGAGTCATTTGCATTGAACGATACCTTTTGCAGAGATGTTTATAATACCGGCAACACTATAGCCTTAACAGAATTGGGTGGGATTACCGGCTTACAGAAACACCCACTATATCCAGTCTTGGGCCTTGAAGCTTATATCAGCACACCAATTATTCGTGATGATAAAGTCTGGGGGACTCTCAATTTTTCATCCATGTTGTTGCGAGATCACCTTTTCACAGCTAACGAAGTTATTTTGGTTGAAAGCTATGCGAAAAGATTGTCATTGCTATTAGGTTATGAGGTTGCCGCATAGTAGCTAACAGGAAAATGTTGATTGATAATCAGATATCTCCTGTTAGATAAGGTGCATTTTGTAGAAGCGGTCTTCTGGTCGCGAATAAGTAGCACAAGTTTATTAAATTCTTTCAGTGGAAGTA
>CBDUPD010000073.1:0-8693 GCA_965368985.1 uncultured Spongiibacteraceae bacterium
ATTTTACCTCTCGTGATGGGTGCCAGTATGTACTTCCAACAGAAACTGAATCCGCCTCCACCAGATCCTATGCAGGCCAAAGTAATGCAATTTTTGCCAGTTATCTTTACTTTCTTCTTCCTGTTCTTCCCTTCAGGGTTAGTGCTTTACTGGGTTGTGAATAATATTCTATCTATTGCGCAACAATGGATAATTACTCGTAACATAGAAGCAGCTACTGCTAAATCCAAGTAAGCAAAGTGAGTGTTCTAGATCAGGATACAATTGCAGCCATAGCCACACCATCAGGAAAAGGTGGTGTTGGCATTGTGAGAATATCTGGATCTAACGCTTACACTATATCAACAAAAATAACCCAAACCGATCTCAAGAGTCGACACGCACACTTCTGTTCTTTTTATCAAAATAATAAAAAAGATAATTCTAATCTACTGGATCAAGGCCTGGGTATCTATTTTAAATCACCCAATTCTTTTACTGGTGAAGATGTTGTTGAACTACAAGGTCATGGTGGACCGGTTATTCTTGATGCTTTATTAAAAGAGTGTATTAAACACGGAGCAAGATTAGCCAGACCGGGTGAATTTTCAGAACGTGCATTTTTAAACGATAAGATTGATTTAACCCAGGCTGAAGCTATTGCTGATTTAATTGATTGTTCATCTCTTGAAGCAGCAAAAAATGCGGTTCGTTCATTACAAGGAGACTTTTCTAACCATATTCATCAACTGGTCGAAAAAGTAATAGAGTTAAGAATATTTGTAGAAGCCGCTATTGATTTTCCTGAAGAAGAAATTGATTTCCTGAATGATGGTCGGGTAAAAAATAAACTCACTGATATTATTGAAACACTCGATATTACCTTAAAAAGTGCCAATCAGGGGCGCATTCTTAATGAAGGAATTACCGTAGTTATTGCTGGTAAACCCAATGCAGGAAAATCCAGTTTACTTAATGCACTGGCTGGTCATGATGCAGCCATTGTTACCAATATAGAAGGTACTACCCGGGATTTACTGAAAGAACAAATTAATATTGATGGTATGCCACTGCATATTATCGATACAGCAGGTTTACGTGAGAGCCCTGATGTTATTGAGCAGGAAGGTATTCGTCGTGCCTGGGAAGCAATTGAAGATGCTGACGTGATATTACTTGTCACTGATTCAAATTCAGCCTCATCAAACAAGCCACAGGAAATATGGCCTGATTTTACCAAAAAATTACACTCGCTTGATCATATAAACATTATCAGAAACAAATGTGACTTAAGTAATGAAGAAACAGGCATAATTATTGATGATGGCTTTCCTGTGATTACACTTTCAGCCAAAAAAAATATAGGTATTGATAATCTACGAGAACATTTAAAGTCTATTGCCGGCCTATCAAACCAGACAGAAGGTGGTTTTACTGCCAGAAGACGCCACCTTCAAGCACTGGAAAAAGCCAGGGAATATCTTGAAACAGGTTTTTATCAATTAACTTCCACTGGCGCTGGCGAATTATTGGCTGAAGACTTACGTTATTGCCAACAATCCCTGAACGAAATTACCGGTGAATTCAGTAGTGATGATTTATTAGGAAAAATATTCTCAAGTTTCTGTATTGGTAAATAGTACTTTTTTGTGCTGTTCTACTCTATCAACTATTAATTCCTGATAATTACCAGGAAACACCCACCTTTTAAACAGGCTATCCACAAACCTGGTTCTTATAACAAACTAATCACATATTATTAACAGGCTATGCACCTGATAGTATTATTGCTTGTATAAAGTATCGTATAACTGTTTAGGAAACAGGGAGATATACACAGGGAGTTTGATATCCGGAAAAGTAGCTGAATTCTATCCCAAACTATCCTTAGTTATTCTTCAGGAAATACATAATCTATTAGTGACTTATACTTATTATAAGCTATTGAATACTCGTTATTTTTATTACTTTTCAACTGATTTCTTTGTCCTACTATATAACTACTTATATATTCTTTATATATATACATATATGTATATTACTTAATATATTAATAAGCATTAAAACTAAAACTAGTTCTTGTTGCTTTTTTAACCAATCCCTATAATGCGCAACTCTTTTAAAAATGTGTATCAGGTTAATCGTTTGGAATACCCTAAAAAATTTGGTGTTATTGTTATTGGTGGAGGCCATGCAGGAACTGAAGCTGCATTAGCCAGTGCTCGTATGGGAGTTTCAACATTACTGTTAACCCATAACATAGAAACCCTTGGGCAAATGTCATGTAACCCTGCAATTGGTGGAATTGGAAAAAGCCATCTTGTTCGGGAGGTCGATGCCATGGGTGGTGCTATGGCCAAGGCAACCGATAAGGGCGGTATTCAATTTCGTGTGCTTAATCAACGTAAGGGGCCAGCTGTAAGGGCAACTCGTGCACAGGCAGATCGAATTCTCTACAAAGCGGCTATCCGACAAATTCTTGAAAATGAACCTAATCTAGAAATTTTCCAGCAATCTGCTGATGACCTGATTATTGAAGGTGACCATGTTCGCGGCGTAATTACCAATATGGGTGTTAAATTCAGGGCAGATTCTGTTGTGTTAACAACAGGTACATTTTTAGGGGGGTTGATACATATTGGTCTTGAAACACATTCTGGTGGCAGAGCTGGTGATCCACCATCTATCGCTCTGGCTGAACGTCTAAGAGAATTACCTTTTCGAGTTGATCGTTTAAAAACCGGAACGCCACCACGTATTGATGCAAAAACTGTCGATTTTTCAGATCTTGAAGAACAATGGGGAGATAAGCCTGAACCTGTTATGTCATTTACCGGTTCTGTGTCAGAGCATCCAGAACAAGTTTGTTGCTGGATTACACATACTAATGAAAAAACCCATGAAATAATAAGAGGCGGTCTAGACCGCTCTCCAATGTTTACTGGTGTGATTGAAGGTATTGGGCCACGTTATTGTCCATCGATTGAAGACAAGATTACCCGATTTGCAGATAAGGAATCACACCAGATATTTATCGAACCTGAAGGTTTGAATACGCATGAATTATATCCTAATGGAATTTCAACCAGTTTACCGTTTGATGTACAGGTAGATCTTATTCATTCAATCAAGGGATTCGAAAATGCACATATTATTCGTCCCGGCTATGCTATTGAATATGACTATTTTGATCCAAGAGATTTGAAAAATTCGTTAGAAACAAAAATTATTAATGGTTTATTCTTTGCTGGACAAATAAATGGAACAACAGGATATGAAGAAGCAGCAGCCCAGGGAATGTTGGCTGGACTGAATGCTGCATTATTATCCCAGGATAATGAATCCTGGTCTCCACGACGTGATGAAGCCTATATAGGTGTGTTAGTTGACGATCTTATTACATTGGGAACAAAAGAACCATATCGCATGTTTACCAGTAGGGCAGAATATCGTTTATTGCTACGTGAAGACAATGCTGATTTACGTTTAACTGAAAAAGCAAAAAACCTGGGAATGTTAAACGAATATCAATGGCGTGTTTTTAGTGAAAAAAAAGAAGCTATTGAAAAAGAACAACAACGCTTATGTCAAACATGGGTTCAGGCAGATAGCAAAGAAGCACTAGAATTTAATAAGTTGTTTGATAAACCTTTAACCCGGGAGTACAGCTTAATAGATCTGTTAAAACGTCCGGAAATTGAATATAAAAATATTTCTGAAATACTCGGTAGCCCTGTTGATGATGAAAGTGTTGTAGAGCAGGTAGAAATTCAAACCAAATATGCCGGTTATATTGCCAGACAGGAAGATGAAGTTAATCGTTTGCGTCGTTATGAAGAGACGCTTATACCTGAACATTTTGATTATCAGGTTATTGAAGGTTTATCGAATGAAGTGAAACAAAAACTGGTAAATAACAAACCACAAACTTTAGGTAGTGCCGCACGTATACCCGGGGTAACACCTGCGGCTGTTTCATTATTGTTAATTACTATGAAAAAAAATGGTTTATTAGGACGCATAAAAATTGCCTGATTTAAGCAATAAAATATCTACTCATCTGCATAATATTGATATCAAATGTTCAGATGAGCAGATATTAAAATTTAACACTTATTTAAATTTGCTCGATAAGTGGAATAAAGCTTTTAATCTTACAGCAGTAAGAGATATTAATGATATGTTAGAGCGGCATCTTGTTGATAGTCTTAGCATAGCAAAATATATTGAAGGCGAAAGGCTAATTGATGTGGGTACTGGCCCCGGCTTACCAGGTATACCTCTTGCAATTTTATATCCTGAAAAAATATTTTATCTTTTAGATAGTAATGGTAAAAAAACCCGGTTTTTAAATCAGTCCAGGCTTGAGCTTGGATTGAAAAATATTGAAGTGGTTAATTCCAGGGTTGAAGAATACCAGCCCGATGATAAATTCGATGCAGTTTTAAGTCGGGCATTCTCCAGTTTACGGGATATGATTAATGGAACTGATCATTTATGTAAAAAAAATGGTACTTTCTATGCAATGAAAGGTCAGTATCCTGAAATGGAGTTGCAGGCAATAACAAAACCTTATAAGGTTCAAGCTATTGATTGGCCTGGCAATCAGGTTGAACGTCATTTAATAATTATTTCACAAGAACCATGAGGTTAGAAAGTGGCCAGAGTAATAGCGGTCGCCAACCAGAAAGGCGGTGTAGGTAAAACAACCTCTACCATCAATCTGGCAGCATCATTAGCGGCAACAAAAAAGGATGTATTGCTGGTTGATCTTGATCCTCAAGGTAATGCCACCATGGGTAGTGGTATATCAAAAAATGAATTGGAGTTATCAGCATTCGATATATTAATGGGTGAATGTGATATTGAAGATGCTATTATTTTTGGTACTGAAGCTGGCTATCATCTGATTGGGACCAACTCTGATCTGACAGCAGCAGAAGTTGGTATGCTGGAACTTGAAAACAAGGAACGACGTCTGGCAATGGCGTTGGATAAAATAAGAAATAATTATGACTATATTTTGCTGGATTGTCCCCCGTCATTAAGTATGTTGACGGTAAATGGACTGACAGCAGCTGATGGTGTCTTGATACCCATGCAGTGTGAATATTATGCCCTGGAAGGATTAACCGATTTAATGGCGACTATTCAACGTATCAAGGAAGTGTTAAATCCGAATTTGGAAATAGAAGGTATTTTACGCACCATGTATGACCCGCGTAATAGTTTGACGAAAGAAGTTTCTGAACAATTAACAAAGTATTTTGATGATAAGGTTTATCGTACCTGTATCCCCCGAAATGTTCGACTTGCAGAAGCACCAAGTTATGGTTTACCCGCGTTGATGTATGATAAAGCGTCTCGTGGTGCTATGGCTTATCTGGCTTTGGCTGGCGAAATACTTCGTAGAAGTAATGCTTAAGTGAGTATCGTGATTAGAGAGAATATACATGGCAGCTAAGAAAAGAGGCCTGGGTAGAGGTCTTGATGCTCTGTTGGGTGCAAGCACAACCGCATCACAAAAAGAGAAATCTGAATCAGGTATTACATCAGAATCTACTCCTGCTGATGGTGATTTACGACAGTTACCTATTGAATTTATGCAACGTGGCAAATATCAACCACGTCGTGATATGTCTCCGGAAACACTTGAAGAACTTTCAAACTCAATAAAATCACAAGGTGTGATGCAGCCTATTGTTGTTCGTCCTATTGGGGAACAAAAATATGAAATAATCGCTGGTGAACGTCGCTGGCGCGCCAGTCAATTAGCGGGTCTGGATACAATTCCGGTACTTATACGTGATGTACCTGATGAAGCTGCTATTGCCATGGCGCTTATTGAAAATATACAGCGCGAAGATCTAAACCCTATTGAAGAAGCGATGGCCCTTAACCGTTTGCAACAGGAATTTGAACTTACCCAGCAAGAAGTTGCAGATGCAGTGGGTAAATCACGCTCAACAGTAACCAACCTGCTTCGCTTGATGAGCTTGAAAGAAGATGTTCGCCGTATGCTCGAACATGGTGATCTTGAAATGGGTCATGCCAGAGCAATTTTAGGTTTGCCACAACAGTTACAGTCTATGGCAGCAAAATCGGTTGTAGGTAAGGGTTTATCTGTAAGGCAAACTGAGTCCTTGGTAAGAAAACTGCAAGAAGATAGTCAGGATAAGCCTGATGGAAAGCAGGAACCAGACAAGGATATAAAAAATCTTGAAGAAGAGCTGTCACAAAAACTGGGCTCCCCGGTGCAGATTCAACACGGTGCCAAGGGTAAGGGGAAACTGGTCATCAAATACAACAGTCTTGATGAGCTGGATGGTATTTTGAACCATATTAAGTAGAAAATTGCTCCAAATCAGTAAAACTTAATCGAAATTGCAAGAAACGGTTGGTTTGGTATTGATCAGAAACCCTGATAAACATATAATGCGCACCGCTTGCGAGCATCAACACTCACTAACGCAAGATTAAAGCACCAAAAGTGCACAAAAATCATGGTTTTGTTGGGTGAGTACGATGAAAGAACATCGTGAAGAAATAAACAAAGAGTTTGCTTACAAACTTATAAGTTTACAAATCACGATAACACTTATTATTTCATCGGCCGTTCTTGTGATCAGCAAAGATGCAGCAGTTTCGGCCTTAATTGGTGGCTCTATTGGAGTTATCGGTAATGCCTGGTTTGTAAGAGGTATATTCAAGCCGATAGGAGAGAAACCCGCTAAACAGGTTTTGGTTTCTTTTTACGCAAGTGAGATCAGCAAGTTAGTTATAGTTTTTGTACTTTTTTTTATCGCATTTAGAAGTGTCGACGCTTTAAAAGACCCTGAAAATGCATTGGTTATGTTTTTGTCATTTGCAGCAACAGTCTGTGTAAATATATTTGCACCATTACTGATTAAAGCTGAAGACAAGACACCTTGAAATCAACAAATAAAGGTTAGCTATTAACGATGGCATCCGGTGAAACTCTAACATCAGCATCCTATATTAATCACCATTTAACCAATTTGGTGTATGGCCGACATTCTGATGGTCATTGGGGTTTTGCCCATAATGCTCAAGAAGCTGCTGAAATGGGCTTTATGGCTATCAATGTTGATACTATGGCCTGGTCTCTTATTCTTGGTACGGTATTCTTTTTATCTTTTCTGAGTGTTGCGCGTAAATCTGCGGCACAATCTGCCGGAACAATTCCTAGTGGTTTCCAAAATTTTGCAGAAGTCGTTGTTGAGTTTGTTCGTACTAATGTTCAGAGTATGTTTCCTTATCAGAACAAAATGATTGCACCGATGGCTTTGACTATACTGATATGGGTATGGTTTATGAACTTTATGGATCTGATTGCCATTGATTTGTTACCACTTGCTGCACAATTTATTGGTGAGCATGTTTTTGGTGCTGATCCTCACCATGTTTATTTCAAGATCGTTCCTTCTACAGACCCGAATATCACAATGGGTATGGCATTCTTTGTATTTATTCTGATTCTCTTTTACAGCTTTAAAGAGAAAGGCCCGATAGGCTTTATGAAAGAATTATGTATGCATCCTTTTAGCAGTAAAAACATGGCTCTCCAGGTTATGTTTATGCCAATCAATTTTGTATTGGAATTTGTAAACCTTATCGCCAAGCCAATTTCACTCGGTCTTCGACTATTCGGAAACATGTATGCTGGTGAAATGATATTTATTTTGATCGCTCTTATGTATAGTGCGGGCATATTATTTGCGTCGTTGGGTGGAGTACTTCAGATTGTTTGGGCCTTGTTCCATATTCTGATTATTTCACTACAGGCATTTATATTCATGGTTTTAACCATTGTGTACATGAGCATGGCTTATGACACAGGTGAAGATCATTAATTAAGTAGTTAAAACGTTTAATAAACCTTTGATCGGGAGATACAGCAGTGACTGAAGCACAAGCTATAATAATTTTGGCAGGCGGCATTTTGATGGGCTTAGGTGCCGTTGGTGCAGCTATCGGCGTTGGTATTTTGGGTGGTAAGTTTTTGGAAGGCGGAGCACGTCAACCAGAACTAATCCCAATGTTACGTGGCCAGTTTTTCATCGTTATGGGTCTTGTTGATGCGGTACCTATGATCGGTGTTGGTCTTGGTATGTACATCTTGTTCGTATTGGCGGGTTCTTAACACCTCTCTGACACAAATCCTTATTGACTGGGAGAATCGGTGTGAATTTTAATCTAACAATGATTGGTCAAATGATTTCATTTGGCATATTCATTTACCTGACAATGCGTTTTGTATGGCCGCCAATTGTGGCAGCTATGGATGAGCGTCAAAAAACAATTGCTGATGGACTTGGCGCGGCTGATCAAGCTGAACGTGATCTTGAACTGGCTAAAGAAAAAGCCAAGAAAGATTTGCGTGAAGCAAAAAATCAAGCGGCTGAAATTATTGAGCAAGCCAAAAAGCGTAGTGATCAAATGGTTGATGAAGCTAAAGGTCAGGCACGTGAAGAAGGCGAACGTATTATTACAGCAGCAAAGGCTGAAGTTGAGCAGGAAGTTAATCGTGCTAAAGAACAGCTTCGTAGTCAGGTGGCTCAGTTATCGATTGTTGGTGCAGAAAAAATTCTGGAAGCTTCAGTTGATCAGAATGCACACAGTGCGATGCTTGATAAACTAGCCGCAGAATTGTAATTGAGTAGATAGTAAATTATGGCTGAACTGATAACGAT
>CBDUPD010000074.1:0-8592 GCA_965368985.1 uncultured Spongiibacteraceae bacterium
TTGTAGGTGCTGGTGATGAGCTTGCAGGTAATGGCAATGTCAATGTTGGAAAAATAAAATTACTGGCATGGAAGGGGCCTGATTATATCAGCTCACCACTGACTGATCAGGCTGGTGTGGGCTGGATATTGGCCGAAAACTGGTGGCCTTATCAAAGACCGACATTTGTAACGCCGCCGTTTGCGGGCTATGTTTCAGGGCACTCTACCTATTCTCGTGCAGCGGCAGAGTTACTAACACTGTTAACCGGTAGTAAATATTTCCCGGGTGGAATGGGTAGTTTTGTGTTGAAGAAAAATGAGTATCTGGTATTTGAAGAGGGGCCAAGTCAGGATATTGAGCTGCAGTGGGCAACTTATCAGGATGCTTCAGATCAATGTAGTCTTTCGAGAATATGGGGTGGTATTCACCCTCCTGCGGATGATATTCCCGGGCGATTAATTGGTGCCAAAATAGGTGTAGAAGCTTTCAATAAAGCTGATTCCTATTTCCGTTAATGTGGGACTAATACCTGGATTAAAACCTGGGTTAACAGTTGGCTTAACACCTGAATTGATACTTTGAATGTTATAGAAGAAGGTTGGTTTAATACGGCCGTTTCGGCTGTTTTATTTCATCCGGAAAGATGACTCTTCGGGCTCTGACTTCATAGGTTTCCAGGTTGCCAAACTCTTTCACATAGTCAGCTAGTGGGCTGTTAAGCTCGGGCACCATAATATTGCTGAGATAGGCAATAGCTGTTAGGTCAAGTGTCGATACATAGTCTCCTCCGAACCATTTGTGATCTGCAAGCAAGGCAGATAGTTGTTCGAGATCTTTGCGAGCCTTAGTGTAGATGTCATCACGGTTGTGTCGCCCCATGCCGTGTTGGTGTAGTTGGTTGCGAACCTGTTTGCGTACCCGTCTGGCAATAAACGTACTAATTGGTGGCGGGATTTCATAAAAGAGGTGTTTTTTCAATACTTCCCAGTTGTGCGCTTCTATCCAGCGGCTATAGACCAGTGCCCAATACAAGTGTTCATCAAGCATGCGGATAAAAGCATGGTGCACAGCTTTTTGTTGGCTGCTTAAGTGGCCGTCTACGTCAAATTCCAGTTTGCTTTCAAGGTAGTCGATAATCAGTTCTGAATCACCGATAACGACACCGTTATCCCTGATAAAGGGCAGTTTGCCTTTGGGCCCTTTGCGAGGGTCATTTTCTTCAATAATCTGGAAGGGGATTTCTGTTATGCGTAGAAATCCTTCAATCTTCATACAGTAAGGGCTAAGGTTGGGAACGTTAAACATCGGGCTGAATTGGTAGAGGTCGATCATTCCTTATTCTATCCTTTGGTAACAAGCCTTATTCTTTATCAGGTATGAGATCATGCGTTCAAATCAGGAATTAATTTGCTTTCGAGTTTAACAATGGTTTCTTTCAGGATTAATTTGTGTTTTTTCATGCGGCGCAGCTCAAGAGAATCAAATGCTGGATTTGGATGAAGGTTAAAGATTTCCTGATCAAGCTGGCGATGCTGAATGCGAAGCTCTTTGAGTTTTTCTCGCAAACTATCCAGTTCAGTTACGCTCATTGCAAATATAAACCTGCTTTAGGAAATAGGGTCGATAATCCTCAATTTATATTTAGCTTATTCGATTATCGCTTGTTGATTGTAGTATCAGCCGGTAACAAATGGTAGTGCTTGTTAATATTATTTGGGTTTAGCCCGGGCTGCTTTCTTCTTCATTGCTCTCATCGGTTTCGCCTTGAACAAATCGACCAAAGAATATACCGAGTTCAAAAAGTAGCCACATTGGGAGCGCCATAAATAGCTGTGACAGTGGGTCTGGCGGGGTTAGGAACATGGCGACAACAAAGCAGCCGACAATCACATAGGGGCGTTTTTTGCTGAGTGACTCTGCGGTGGTTGCTCCCGTATAGATAAGAATAATGGTCGCGATAGGTATTTCAAACGCGACACCAAACGCAAAAAACAGTTTGGTGACAGTGCTTAGAAAATGTGCAATGTCAGGTGTATAGGCGACGCCAGCAGGGCCTATGCCGCTGAAAAATTTGAACATGAGTGGAAAAACTACAAAATAGGCAAAGGCTACACCGCAGTAAAACAGAACAACGCTGGAAAAGAGCAGGGGAACAACCAGGCGCTTTTCACTTTTAAACAGGCCTGGCGCAATAAAGCCCCAGACTTCAAATAATATGTAAGGAACTCCGATAAATGCAGCGACTACCAGAGTCATCTTAAAGGGTGTCAGAAATGGCGACGCAACCTCTGTCGCAATCATTTGGCTGCCTTCGGGAAGTACGTCAAGCAGTGGTGTGGCGACCAGGGTGTATATATCGTTGGCAAAATAAAACAGGCCGGCAAAAATAAAAAAAACAACCAGAATTGATCGCAGTAAACGATTACGTAATTCTAACAAATGGGCTGTTAGGGGTTGAGCTTGATCCTGTTCGGCGTCAGTCATTTTTTTCAGTTGTGGGGTCTTGTGTTGACTCTAGGGATTCAGCGAATAGTTCAGAAGATGTTTTTGCTGATGCAGAGTGCTTGTTGATGATGTTTTCAAGGTCTTTTTTGCTGGCGTTCAGGCTCTCTTTGATCTCTTCGCTTTGAACGGAAGATGAGGCTTCGTTGGCAATATTCTGGATTTCCTGGCGGCTGCTTTGAAGGCTGTGCATGACCTCTTCGTTTTGTAGTTGGCGCCGAATCTCGTCAGCACCAATTTCTTTTTCGATCTCTTTTCGCACTTGGCGATAGGTGCGCTTGAACCGACCTACCCATAAGCCGATTGTACGCACTGCTTCTGGTAGTCGCTCTGGCCCAAGAACCAGCAAGCCAAGAACAGCGACGAGCAGCAGCTCACCAAAACCGATATCAAACATTCAGGTTTGGTCCTAGTCTTTGGAAGCAACTTTATCTTCAGGTTTAACTTCTTCAGCTTCACCTTCAATAACGTCGCCTGCTATTTCTTTGGTGTCGACATTTTCTGGCTCATCATCATCTTTTATTGAGCTTTTAAAGCCTTTCAGGGCGCCGCCCAGATCAGAACCAATGTTTTTTAATTTTTTGGTGCCAAAAAGAAGAACTATGATAACCAGCACGATCAATAGTTGGGTAATACTTGGAGCCATGGTTTATTCCTCGTTGTTTTGTTCGCGATTGGCTTTTTCGACTAAACCGGAAAGATCAAATCGTCGTTCAAGCTCATCAATAATACTTTGTGGTGATTCGCCAAGTTTACTCAGCATTACCAGACTATGAAACCACAAGTCGGCAGTTTCATAGATTAAATCTTGGTTATTGCCTGAAATTTCAGCATCTTTGGCCGCCAGAATGGTTTCGGTGCACTCTTCACCGACTTTTTCCAGTATTTTGTTTAAACCCTTGGCATATAGGCTGGCAACGTAAGAGCTGTCAGCTTCTGCTGTTTTACGCTCTTCCAGTACTTGAGCCAGAGCATTTAATACATCACTCATTTGTAGATCTCGTCAGGGTTTTTAATGACTTCTGCAGTTGTTTCCCATTGTTCGCTCTTGAGAGTACGGTAAAAACAACTACGCCTACCAGTATGACAGGCAATTCCGCCCTTTTGCTCAATAGAGAGTAGCAATGCATCACCATCGCAATCAAGGCTAATTGACTTGATGAGTTGCTCATGTCCCGAGCTTTCACCTTTGCGCCACAACTGATTTCGGGACCGTGACCAGTATACTGCCCGTTGTTCGTTAACGGTCAGCTCAAGCGACTCTTTATTCATCCAGGCCATCATCAGGATTTCGCCGGTTTTGTGGTCTTGTGCAATTGCAGCAACCAGTCCGGCTTCGTTCCACTTAATGTTATTCAGATAGTCTTGCATGGTTTTGACTGATTATCTCAAAAAGTCGTTTTAATAAATTGACCGCATTATGGCATATATTGGGCTTTACTCACTAATATTCAACGTTTGTTAGAATAATACCAGTGAGTGAATAAGAATCTGGATTGCCTGAAGAATTAAAAGCACAAAAATGGGGGAAAAATCCAGTCCGCCCATGGGGGGGATGATTTTTCTGAAAGGCCCCATAATGGGCTCAGCCAGTTGCCATGTGAGTATCACTATGGGGTGACCCTGTATGGATGGAATAAAGCTGCTGATAATGGAGATAAAAATAGTCGCCAGGTAAATATTGCAGACGAGATTAATAATGCCTGCCACACTGCCGGCAATAAGCACCAGTGGGTCAATGGCAACTTGTCTGATCAGGATGATAATCAGAACCATGATGATATAGATAAAGAGTGCTAATACGATTGATGCAATATCAAAACCGGCTACACCGGGTATCACCTTGCGCAGGGGTTTTAAAGGTATTGATGTGGCTTTGACGATAAACTGACTAATAGGGTTGTAAAAGTCAGCTTTGGCCACTTGAAGCATAAAGCGCAAAAGCACAACGATAATGTAGAGTTGAAACAGGCTGTGAACTAAAAATTCCAGTGCTTGTTGTACTGATGACATCGATGATTACTCCATTTCCCTGGCAAGAGATTTACTGCGTTCATCTGCAGCTGTTAGCGCAGTTAAAAACATCTCCCTAAAGTTGCTATTTTCAAAGCTGTTGATTGCGGCTTCTGTGGTTCCGCCCGGAGATGTAACCCGGCGGCGCAGTTCAGCAATATCGACATCACTATCAAGCGCCATTTTTGCAGCACCTAAAGCGGTTTGTAATGTAAGGCTTTCGGCGGTTGTTTCATCAAGCCCGAGAGCAATGCCTGCATCTTTCATGGCTTCCATCATCAGGAAGAAATAGGCAGGACCACTGCCTGAAACGGCAGTAACGGCATCGAGTAAAGACTCTTCTTCTACCCAGCTGACAATACCGATAGCTTCGAGAAGTTGATTGGCAATGGTTTGTTGTGCTTCAGATACATGGGCGTTGGCAAACAGGCCGGTGGCACCGGTTTTGACCAGGGCTGGTGTGTTGGGCATGCAGCGTACAATCGCGTTATCAGTTCCCAGCCATTGTTCCAGCATGGTGCAGGTGATGCCGGCAGCAATGGATATAATCAGCGGTTTTCTATCATTGATGCTTTGCTGAATGTCAGCACAAACGGTTTTCATTTGCTGGGGTTTAATAGCAAGTACTACCACGTCGGCGTGAGGGATGATGGCGTTGTTGTCACTGTTGGTTTGAATGCCGGTTGTGGCCAGTTTGTCGAGACTTTCTTGCCATGGGTCGGCAGCCTGAATATTTGCTGCGCTAAAGCCGTTATTGATTAAGCCGCCAATGATGGCGCTGGCCATGTTGCCGGCACCGATAAAAGCAATTCTGGTATTTTGTGTGGTTGTCACTATCAGTATCTCGATTGGTGTTAATTCTTTTGTTTCAGTCTCTGGGCCCAAACAGATCGGTTCCAATACGAACCATGGTTGAGCCGTTTGCTATTGCTGTTTCCATATCTGCCGACATGCCCATTGAAAGAGTGTCAGCATGCTTCGATAGGGTTTGTAGCTCTGTTAATAATTCTGCCATTCTAGCAAAATCGCGCTGTAATTGTTCACTTGTTTGCCCGGCTTTGGGAATTGCCATCAAACCACGCAGTCTCAAGTTGGGCAGTTGCATTATTTGCAGGGATAGATTTTTCAATTCATCGGTGGCAATACCTGATTTGTTCGGGTCGTCGCTAATGTTGATTTGTATCAGGCATTGCAGGGGCGGCTTGCTTTGCGGGCGTTGCTCGCTCAGTCTTTTGGCAATTTTTAGCCTGTCGATGCTTTGTACCCAGTCAAAGTGCTCCGCAATGATGCGGGTTTTGTTGGATTGTATGGGGCCAATAAAATGCCATTCGATATCATCCGGTAAATCGGGTATTTTTTGTTCAGCTTCATTGGCGTAATTTTCACCAAATTGGCGTAATCCCAGGTCATAAGCATTTTTTATTGTATTAATATCACGAGTTTTACTGACAGCCAGAAGATTAACGCTATTATTAGTACGGTGGGATTGTTGACAGGCGGTATCAATGCGCAGTTTCAGTGTTGTGATATTGTTTTCTAGTGCTGTCATAGTTAGGATTGAGTCTTTGGCCATGTAAGCTTCTTGTGTTGGCTTGATGATCTTTATATTGATCAGGTATGGCTATTAAAAGCTCCAGAATAAAAACTAATAATATTGAGGGTGACGATGGATATTACAGAACTATTGGCATTTAGTGCAAAGCAAAATGCGTCAGATTTGCACTTGTCGGCTGGATTACCGCCGATGATACGGGTAGATGGAGATATTCGTCGTATTAATTTACCGCCTATGGATCATAAAGAAGTGCATTCTCTGGTGTACGACATCATGAACGATAAGCAGCGAAAAGATTATGAGGAGTTTCTGGAGACCGATTTCTCGTTTGAAGTACCAGGTGTTGCACGTTTCAGGGTAAACGCATTTAACCAGAATCGGGGTGCCGGTGCGGTATTTCGTACCATTCCATCGAAAGTTTTAACGATGGAAGATCTGGGTATGGGGCAGGTTTTTAGACAAATATCCGAGACACCAAGAGGGATTATACTGGTAACAGGGCCTACGGGGTCTGGCAAAAGTACCACGATGGCGGCTATGCTCGATTACATTAATGAAAATCGCTATGAACATATACTGACCATTGAAGATCCTATTGAATTTGTACACGAAAGTAAGAAGTGCCTGGTTAACCAGCGTGAGGTACATAAAGATACCCACGGGTTCTCTGAAGCCTTGCGTTCAGCGCTTCGTGAAGATCCTGATATTATTCTGGTTGGTGAGCTTCGTGACCTTGAAACCATCAAGCTGGCGCTGGAAGCTGCTGAAACCGGACACGTTGTTTTTGGTACATTGCATACACAGTCTGCTGCCAAGACAATTGATAGGGTAATTGATGTATTCCCGGCTGAAGAAAAAGCCATGGTAAGGTCGATGTTGTCAGAGTCATTGCAGGCGGTGGTTTCGCAAACCCTGTTGAAGCGTCAGGGCGGAGGGCGTGTGGCGGCTCATGAAATTATGATTGGTACGCCGGCAATACGTAACCTGATTCGTGAAAGTAAAATAGCACAGATGTATTCAGCAATTCAGACGGGTGCATCTATTGGAATGCAAACGCTGGATCAATGCTTGACTGATATGGTAAATGCGCGGGTGATAACCAAGGAAGCTGCTCGTCAGAAAGCTAAAATACCGGATAATTTCCTATAAGATTGGGGTTAAATTGTGGATATTGATCGACTGTTAAAAATAATGGTGGAAAAAGGTGCGTCGGACCTTTTTATTACGACGGGTGTTCCGCCAAGCATCAAGATTAATGGCAAGGTAGTTCCTGTAACAACCAGTAAATTGTCGCCTGAGAAATGTCGTGAAACTGTTTTGAGTGTTATGACAGATTCTCAGCGTAAGGATTTTGTGCGAGATAAAGAGCTGAATTTTGCGATTAGTGCTCGAGGTGTCGGGCGGTTTCGTGTCAGTGCATTTTACCAACGTAATCTGGCGGGTATGGTATTGCGTCGTATAGAAACAACGATACCGGATATTGACCAGTTGGGGCTGCCGCCTGTTATAAAAGATATTGCCATGACCAAGCGTGGCTTGATTATTTTTGTAGGTGGTACCGGTACCGGTAAGTCAACATCACTGGCGGCGATGATTGGTCATCGAAATAAAAACAGTAAGGGGCATATCATTACGATAGAAGACCCTATTGAGTTTATGCATTCTCATCAGGGTTGTATTGTTACCCAGCGTGAGGTGGGCATTGATACCAATTCATTTGAGATTGCGTTGAAGAATACCTTGCGTCAGGCACCGGATGTTATTCTGATTGGTGAGGTTCGTTCTAAAGAAACCATGGCCAATGCGATCACCTTCGCTGAAACCGGTCACTTATGTTTATGTACCTTACACGCCAATAACGCTAACCAGGCCATTGACCGTATTTTGCACTTCTTCCCCCCTGAAAGGCATGACCAGTTGTGGATGGATTTATCGCTTAACCTTAAAGGCATGGTTGCCCAGCAGTTGATTCGTACTCCTGATGGTAAAGGGCGGCACGCTGCGATTGAGGTGTTATTAAATACACCCCTGGCAGCAGATATGATACGTAAAGGTGATGTGGCAGCGTTAAAACCACTGATGGCCAAGTCTAATGAGTTGGGTATGCAGACTTTTGATCAGGCGCTGTTCAGGCTCTTTAAGGCAGGAAAAGTCACCTATGATGATGCATTGATATCCGCGGATTCTCCGAATGACCTTCGGTTAATGATCAAGCTTGATTCAGATCATGATTTCATGGGTGAGGCTGGAAAAGGCGGTCTGTCGATGCAAGATGATGATGAAGAAGAAACAGGTGGTATGGGTGGAATGCGTCGATAACTATAAAGTTTCGATTTATTGCTGATCTGTTGGACAGCCGTTATAAAACCAGCTTTCGAGTATGGTGGCGGCTGCGAGACTATCAACAGCATCTCTTTTGTAGTTGTCTGAAGGCTTGATGCTCTTTGCCTCGTTTGAACTCAGGCGCTCATCCCATAGATAGCTCGAAAGGCCAAAGCGGCCATGAAGGCGGCGCGCAAATTTTCTGGCGCGATTACACA
>CBDUPD010000075.1:0-8572 GCA_965368985.1 uncultured Spongiibacteraceae bacterium
TCATCACCCAGCTTATTTGAGCTACCGCGCTGCAAACGAATCATCACATCAGTTTCGGCACCAAAATGCTGAACCACTGCATTATCAAAGCCTGCTGAAGCCAGCGATGCTCTGATTTTGTTAAGGTCTGCCGGAGCTTCATAACCAACCTCTACCAGAGTACCTCCGGTAAAATCCAGTCCAAAATTCAACCCCCGAACAGCTAACGAACCAATTGAGATAACAATTAATATAACTGATAAACCCAGGGCAATATTACGACGACCCATGAAATTGTATACTTTTTCTTCGCTCATGATTAAATCGCCAACTTGTTAATTGTTCTATTGCCGTAGATCATATTGATCAACGCCCTGGTACCTACAATCGCTGTAAACATTGAAGTTGCAATACCTATCATCAAGGTAACAGCAAAACCTTTTACCGGGCCACTACCAATAGCATAAAGAATAACTGCCACTAACAGGGTTGTGATATTGGCATCCATAATGGTAACAAAAGCTTGTTCATAGCCTTCTTTAATTGCCTGCTGTGGCTTCAAGCCTTTTGCAATCTCTTCTCTTATTCGAGAAAAGATCAGTACATTGGCATCCACAGCCATACCTACTGTCAACACAATACCTGCAATACCCGGCAGGGTTAAAGTTGCCCTTATCATCGACATCATGGCAATCAGAACCACAATATTCATGATCAAGGCCATATTCGCCACAACACCAAACACCTTGTAATACACCAGCATAAATACAAGCACCAAGACCATACCCCATGAAACTGCATTAATACCCAATGAAATATTCTCGGCACCTAACGATGGCCCAATAGTTCGCTCTTCAACAAAGTCTATCGGCGCAGACAAAGCACCCGCCCTTAACAGCAACGCCAACTCTTTTGCCTCTTGAGGACTATCAAGACCCGTAATTCTAAACTGCACACCAAGAGCCGACTGGATAGTTGCCAGACTGATAATTTCTTTTTTGAAATATGGAGCCTTAACCGTTAACTTCTCACCTGTGTCCGGGTCAATTACCAGTTTGGTACGCACCTTTCTCTCGATAAATAAAACACCCAGATTTCTACCAATATTATTTCTGGTTGCCGAATTCATCTGCTTACCACCCTGACCATCAAGAGTGATATTTACTTGTGGGCGTCCATTTTCGTCAAAGCTTGAACTGGCTGTTGACACCTGGTCACCAGTAATAACCACTGCACGCTCCAGATCTGCAGTGGACCTCCTGTTGCTATTACCCCTGAATTTAAAGTTTTCCTTACTTGAATTGTCATTAGCCTCAAGGCGAAACTCAAGATTAGCAATTTTACCAATAATACGTTTCGCCCTGGCTGAGTCCTGAACACCAGGCAACTCCACAACAATGCGGTTAACACCCTGACGTTGTACCAATGGCTCTGATACACCTAATTCATTAACACGATTGCGCAGGGCCGTGAGATTTTGTGCTACCGCTTCAGCAGCAAATTCTTTTTGCAAGGTTTCACCTATCACCCAGTGAATCCAGAAACCTTCCTCATCATCGACAGTTGTTGGCGTTAAATCCGGTACTTTCTGATTGGTGAGCTTTAAAGCCTGATCGCGCAGCTCTGCTGTTTTAAATTTGCCTTTAAGTAAAAGCGACTCATCTGATACAAAGCCCCGAATTTTTTCTTCGCGCAGTACTTTTTTAATTTCAGTTTTATAACCATCAAGGCGTTTGTTAACAGCAAATACTGTATCTACCTCAAGAAGAAAGTGCACACCACCACTTAAATCAAGCCCCAGCTTCATAGGTTCAGCACCAATAGATACCAGCCAATCTGGCGTTGTAGGCGCCAGATTTAAAGCAACAACGTAGTCATCACCCAATGCTGCCTTGATGATATCTTTTGCCGCTAACTGATCAGATTTATCTTGCAAACGCACCAGTAAATTTTTACTGGTATTATCGGTTCCTTTATAAGCAATTTTGGCTTTATCAAGAGACTTTAATGCTTTTTGCAACACGGCATCACCCAGCTGCTGCCCCCCCGTTTCACCTGAGATCTGAATCGCCGGATCAGGCGGATAGAGATTAGGCGCTGAATATAAGACACCAACTGCCAGCACAAAAACTACCAGCAAGTATTTCCATAAAGGATATTGATTCATAAATTGATTCCTGATTTAACGCCTATTTATTAGTCGGCGCATCCACGCGCCATTTATATTAACCTGTTAACCTACCCACACGCGTGCATTTCTGAACATTCGCATCCATGGGCCATCTTCACCCCAGTCAGCTGGAGCCCAGGAATTGGAAACCGTACGAAACACCCTTTCCGGATGCGGCATCATAATAGTCACCCTGCCATCATTTGAACAAAGCCCGGTAATTCCCTCTGGAGAACCATTCGGGTTATCAGGATAACACTCTGCAGGATTATGCTGACTATCAACAAAACACAGTGCCATCTGCTGCCTGGCTAGCGTCAGGTGCTCAGCTGAACTGAATTCTGCCCTGCCTTCACCATGAGCAACAGCTACAGGAATCACCGACCCTTGCATTCCTTGTAACAATATGGAGGCAGATTGCTGAACTTCAACCTGTGAAAATCTCGCTTCAAACTGCTCGGAGTTATTACGAACAAACCGCGGCCAATGATCAGCTCCGGGAATCAGTGCTTTTAATTGCGACATCATCTGACAGCCATTACACACACCCAGTGAAAATGTATCTTCACGTTCAAAATAGGCAGCAAATGCACTGCGAAGTTCACTGTTATATAAAATGGTTTTCGCCCAACCTTCCCCGGCACCCAGAACATCACCGTAAGAGAATCCGCCACAAGCAGCCAACCCCCTAAAGTCATCAAGCTTCATCCTGCCAGCCAATACATCACTCATATGCACATCTATGGCAGCAAAACCCGCTCTATCAAAAGCAGCCGCCATTTCATTCTGGCCATTAACACCTTGCTCACGCAAAATCGCAACTTTTGGCCTCGCACCCACACCGATAAAAGGTGCAGCGATATCATCATTGATATCAAACTTGAGTTTTGGAGAAATGCCGATATCATCTTCACTCAGAATTTTGGCAAATTCCTGTTCGGCACATTCTGAATTATCACGTATAGCCTGTATACGATAACTTGTCTCACTCCATAATTGCTGAAGCTCTGAACGAGAAGCTTCAAGTAATAAATTACCACAGCGTTTAACAGAAACGTTAGAACCATCAACCGGGGAACCCAAAACAGTTAACAGATCAGCAACCTTATGTTGTTCAAAAACCGCCTGTAATTGATTCCATGCCTGATCAGTAACCTGAATAACAGCACCCAACTCCTCGTTAAACAAGGCTGCCAGGTTATCAAGATCCGAACCATCACCAGCCAATTCAGATAAATCCACATCCAGACCACAATGACCGGCAAAAGCCATTTCAAGCAAGGTAACAATCAAGCCACCATCAGAACGATCATGATAAGCAATGATTAACTGCTCACTAATTGCTTGCTGCAATGCAGCAAAGACCGCCTTGAACTGTTGTGTATTATTGAGATCGGGTGCCTGATCTCCCAGTTGCGAATAGGTTTGGGCCAAACATGATCCACCCAAACGTGCATTACCGTTAGACAAATCAATCAACACCAATTTGCTATCACCACAATCAAGTTTAATTTGTGGCGTCTGCACCTGGCGCACATCGGTTACCGGAGCAAAAGCAGAAATAATCAATGATAACGGTGCTGTTACCGCCTTCTTCTCACCTTCATCATCCCATACTGTGCGCATAGACATCGAGTCTTTACCTACGGGTATTGCTATACCTAATTGAGGGCAAACTTCCATACCTACCGTCGTTACCGTATCAAACAGTGCCTGATCTTCTGCGCCATAGCCGGCAGCAGCCATCCAGTTAGCCGATAATTTGATATCCGAAATATCACGTATAGGTGCCGCTGCAATATTCAAAATCGATTCTGCAATAGCCATACGACCGGAAGCAGGCGCATCCAGTAAGGCCAGAGGCGTACGCTCTCCCATTGCCATCGCTTCACCGGCATACACATCATATGAGGTAGTTGTAACTGCAACATCTGCTACCGGAACTTGCCACGGACCAACCATTTGATCACGAGCAACCATACCGGTCACACTACGATCACCAATGGTAATAAGGAATTGCTTGCTGGCTACTGCCGGCAACTGAATGACACGCTTAAGTGCATCACCAATACTAACACCTGATAAATCCAGGGCAGCATGTTTGACAGTTTTACGCTCAAAAGAACGATGCATCTTAGGCGGCTTGCCAAACAATACATTCATAGGCAAATCAATAGGGTTATTATCAAAATGACTATCAGAAACAGTAAGGTGCTTCTCTGCAGTAGCCTCCCCGACAATAGAATACAAACAACGTTCACGTTGGCAAATTGATTCAAAAGTCGCAAGATTCTCATCAGTAACCGCTAACACATAACGCTCTTGTGACTCATTACACCAGATTTCAAGCGGTGACATCGAAGACTCATCATTAGGCACATTACGCAATTCGAAATTTGCACCACAACCACCATCTTTTGCCAGCTCAGGGAATGCATTCGATAGACCGCCAGCTCCCACATCATGAATAAAAGCAATCGGGTTATTCTCTCCCATCGACCAGCAACGATCGATAACTTCCTGACAACGACGCTCCATTTCAGGGTTTTGTCGCTGCACAGATGCAAAATCAAGATTCTCTGCACTACTACCGGAAGAAACAGATGACGCTGCACCACCACCCAAACCAATCAACATGGCAGGACCACCCAGCACAACCAATTTGGTGCCAGGAGAAAATTCATGCTGTTCAATATGTTCTGCCTTGATATTACCCATACCACCGGCAATCATAATGGGCTTGTGGTAACCACGAACCTCTTCACCGCTAACAGATGCTACTTTGTTTTCATAGGTTCGAAAATATCCACAGATATTTGGACGACCAAATTCATTATTGAATGCAGCACCACCAATCGGGCCTTCAACCATAATATCAAGTGCGGTAACAATTCGATCCGGCTTACCGTATTCCACTTCCCATGGTTGCTTAAAGTCAGGGATATTAAGATTGGATACCGAAAAACCGGTTAAGCCAACTTTTGGTTTTGAACCTCGACCAACAGCTCCCTCATCACGTATCTCCCCACCTGATCCGGTTCCAGCACCAGGGAAAGGAGCAATCGCAGTAGGGTGATTATGCGTTTCAACTTTCATCAGAATATGTACAGGCTCCTGATGGTATTGGTACTCACCTGTTTTCACATCGGAATAAAACCGACCAGCATGCGAACCGGTAATCACCGAAGCGTTATCATCATAGGCACTTAATACATTTTCACCATTTTGCTTAAATGTATTCTTAATCATGCCAAACAGGGAGTTCTCCTGCGGCTTACCATCGACATCCCAACTGGCATTAAAAATTTTATGTCTGCAATGTTCGGAATTAGCCTGGGCAAACATCATCAACTCAACATCATTAGGATCCCTTCCCAACTCAGTAAAACTGTTTGCCAAATAATCTATCTCATCATCTGCAAGAGCTAAACCAAGCTCAACATTGGCTTTTTCAAGAGCCTGTTTCCCCTCAGCCAAAACAGGTACTTGTAATAATGGTGATGGCTCACCTGTTTGGAAAATTGCTTCAGCCGCCTGCAGATCATCTAACACTGCCTCAACCATGCGATCATGTATCATTGAATGCAGCAGTGATTTTACACCCTCACCAGAAGCGTTATGATCAACATAATAGGCAACACCACGCTCAATACGTTTAATTTTTTCAAGCCCACAATTACGTGCAATATCTGTTGCCTTACTTGACCATGGCGAAATTGTACCCAAGCGTGGAATGACCAGATGCAACTCACCCTGATGACTAACTGCCGAGGAACTTGGACCATATTCCAACAACGCATTTAACACATTCAGCTCTTCTTCCGTCAATGGGGAAGACGTTTCAATAAAGTGTGTATATTCAGCAGTTAGTACGACTGAAGTTTGCAGCTTATCAGCTATCGTTTTTTGCAGTTTTTCACGACGAAAATCAGAAAGCGCAGAGTTACCTGACAGTATGAGCATAAGGTATTGCCTGACCCAATATTTAAGTATTTTATGAGGCGCATATTCTACTTTCTTTTGTATCAAATTTCATTGGAACAATGGCTTTTAATAGATAAAACTGAAATTTTCTTTCTTATTCCTAAATATTCTAAGAAAAGTTATTAATAAGAGTTAATCATATCCAAATTCATCTATTTCCGCTGAAAGTCAGATGAAATCTGGCTATTTCTGCAAGCTATAATCTAAACTACAGGCAAGCATATTATTTATGCTACTCAAAACCCGATGAGCGGCATATTCTGGCGCTTGAGTCAAGGTGCTTTAGCCCATTATGTGCGGTAGAATACGTATTATGAAAGCGCTAAACAGACAACAAATGCCATGGATACTGGCAGCCTGTGTTTTAACACTGAGTTTATTTGGATGCAGCAATTCATCCAATGAGCTTTCTGCCCTCTCTGAATCTTCAAATACCCTTACCATTATCACCAAACCGTCCATGAATACATACTACAAGGGCAAAGATGGCCCTGATGGCATGGAATTTCACCTGATAGAAAAATTTGCCAAAGAATACGGCTACGAGCTGAATATTGTATTAGCAAAGAATGAAGATGATGTTTATCACGCACTAAAAGAAGGCCTTGCTGACGTTGCATTGATGGGGAGACCCCTAAGCATTAGCCGTCAGGATACCTACCTTCAAACACAATCTTATATGGACGTTACCTCACAGCTTATATACCGCCACGGCAAAGGTAAGCCCGAGTCTTTTGAAGACTTGATCGGCAAAAAGATTCTTGTACAAAACAATGAACAAAACCGGGAAAAACATCAGTTTCTAAAAGATCATTACGGTGATCTGGTTTGGGAATTTTCTGACAGACCAACCAATGAAATTCTTGGCCTTATTAACACAGGCGCTATTGATTTTGCCGTTATTGACTCTCATGACTATCTAAGCAAACGCTCCCTGTTCACACGCACACGTATTGCATTTGATCTCTATTATCCCGAACCTATCAGTTTCGCCTTATCTAACCATACTGACGCAGCTCTTCGTAATTCTCTTGACCTGTTTTTTGACCAGGCAAAAGAGGACGGTACTGTTGATAGTTTGATAGAGCGTTTTTATGGCCATGCTGATGATTTCAATCCCAGAGGCTCAATGACATTCTTTCACCGGGTTCGCACACGCCTTCCAATTTATCATGACACCATCGAGCGCATTGCTAATGAATACAAGCTTGATTGGCGTTTGTTAGCAGCTATTTCTTACCAGGAGTCACACTGGGATCCTCGCGCCACAAGCCCAACCGGTGTTCGAGGCATGATGATGCTAACCCAGGGCACAGCTAAAGATATGGGAATAGAAAATCGCCTTGATGTTGAACAGAGTCTGCGCGGCGGCGCAAAATACTTTAAGAAGGTAAGACGCCGACTCCCTAAGTCTATTCAGGAACCCGACAGAACCTGGTTTGCACTTGCGGCCTATAACGTAGGCCTTGGTCACGTACTTGATGCACGTACCATCACCGAATTTCATGATGGCAACCCTGACAACTGGTCAGATGTCAAAGAACACTTGCCTTTACTTGAGAAAAAAGACTGGTATCAATTTACCAAATACGGTCATGCACGTGGTAGTGAGCCAGTGGGTTATGTACAAAACATTCGCCACTACAACAATCTGCTTGAATGGCGCTTCCCTCTAAAAGCCAAAGAAAAGACCCAACCCAAAACCACTATCAGCGTTAAAAAACTGGATCAGGCGATAAAAGATGCCAAGGCTAAAGACTCCCTACCAGAAACAGCACCCACGAAACTTTCGAGCCTATTCCTTTAACCCTTTTTTCTGTTCACGCCTTAGCTGAAAAAAATCCTGAAGTTTCTTTACTGACTGACCAGCCAGCACTCCACCAGAAACCTCAACTCGATGATTGAGAAATGGTTGCTCAAAAAACTGTTGCCTACTTTCAATAACACCTGCTTTAGGCTCAGTAGCCGCATAGACAAGTCGTTTAATTCGGGAATGCGCAATAGCTCCTGCACACATACTGCAAGGCTCGAGCGTCACAAAAAGCTCGGCATTTATCAGGCGATAATTACTAATAACTTTTGCAGCATCTCGCAGAGCCATCACCTCGGCATGCGCAGTAGGATCACAGGAAGAGATTGGTTGATTAAAACCGCGACCAATTATTTCACCATCAAGAACAACAACAGCACCTACCGGCACCTCACCGGAAGCACCAGCCTGATCGGCAAGCATTAAGGCTTCCAGCATCCACTTTTCGTCGTTATTCATAAATGATATCCAACTTTCACATATCATCCCTCGGCTGCTCTCAGGATGACCTTGAAAATGCTGTGAATGCAATAGCTTTAAGTTATTCCCACTCGATAGTAGCTGGAGGCTTACTCGAAACATCGTACGCCACACGAGACACATCAGGAATCTCATTAATAATACGGCGA